>CALUOW010000046.1 GCA_944322365.1 uncultured Bacteroides sp. | reverse complement strand
TGGTATACGACAGCATCGACAAGTTCTCGTTCGGTTTATAAAATCACCAATCTAGGCATAAAATAAAAGTTTAAATGGAAACGAATCCGGGGCGCGTGAGCGTCTCGGATTTTTTATTGACAGACAAGCATACAAATCGCGGATTTTTCAGTAACTTTTGCAAGAAAAGAAAACTCGCTTAGAATAAATAGATTGGTCGAATTTCTTGAAAATTAGGTAACGAGTAACCCCATTCGGAACATCTATTATGCCGAATAGTATTCGCAATAATTTCATCAGCTGTCATAAACCTCATTTGGGGCAAATGGCTTCTGCAAGTACGATTCAAGGATTTCTTCTATTCAATAGCAATCCTTTTCGCTATGCTGCATATAGCCAATTACAGCCATCAGACTTTAGATGTGTCACAGTGGTTATATGTTATTTGCTTGGCAAGGCGCTCCAATCGTGGGAGATGGGCAAACCCGGAATACTAACGATGAGCAGTGTTGATTATCGTGAAGACGGACAAACGGCGCAACCAGCGGCTCAAAGCCTTTCAACAGGAAGACGCTCCGCCTGGATTGGGAGACGGTGTGCCTGCACGGACAGTTCGTTGGCCGACCTCTATGACGACACCACCATGCCGCAAGAGTTGCGCCAAGCCCACTTGGCGAACGACCGCGCCGTGATGAAAGCCTACGGATTCGCACCGACATCAGCCGAAGCAGAAATCGTGACAAAACTATTTGCCCTGTACGAAGCCTTGGCAAAACAGGCATAAGCATACGCAGAAGGCTATTGGGAAGGGCTCTCCAACTACCTATAGGTAATCGGGCAACTACCTATAAGTAATTGGCAAACTACCTATAAGCAGTTGTTGGATTTATCCGCATGAAACACTATCTTTGCAACAAACCAAAACATAAAATTATGATCCGCTAAATCCGCATTATCCGCGTCTAAAAAATAACGAATAATCTGTCTCCTTTTTGTTTCGGCGCACCCTCTTTTTAGATGTGAGGCTACCGTAGCCGCCGATGACACAAATGAATAACAATCAGAGCGTTCTTTGAAAGATTTGTGTGGAGAATTAGAAGAAATAGCGTATATTTGCACCGTGAACAAACCCTTAACGACTATGCAAACCGTATTCAACCAAGCGCAATTGGAATTGCTGGATATGATGTCTTTCGTCAAATCCCCAAAGATGTTGTCAGAACTGATGCAAGTTGTGTCCGACTACTTCGCCCGGCAAGCCGAGGAAGAGATAAACCGCCTTTGGGAGGACGGCACCTTGAACGAGACAAAAGTAGAAAGTTTCCGTCATTTGCATGAGCGTACTCCTTACAAATAAACGATTATGCAACATATTGTACTTGATACCAACAGCCTCATTATGGCCATTTCTTCGCGAAGTCATTACCATGAAGTGTGGCGGGCTTTCTTGCGTGGAGACTACACATTGTGTATCACCAATGAAATCATTGAAGAATACCAAGAGGTCATAGCCAGAAATATCAATCCAAGGGTGGCCGAAGCGATTGTCTATGCCTTGTTGGCGCGACGTAACGTGAAACGCTTCGTACCGCATTATCACTTCCACTTGATATCGACCGATGAGGATGATAACAAGTTCGTGGATTGTGCGATAGTAGCCAATGCCCGATACATCGTAACAGAAGACCATCACTTCGATGTACTGAAAACCATCCCTTTCCCTGCGGTGGATGTCATTGGCATTGATGAGTTCGTTCATCAGTTGGAAAACTTCTGAGTGTCTTTTTCCCCTACCATACACTCCTTTCAAAGCCCGCTCATAAACTGCATCGATTAATGAGGGAAAACGCTGACGGCGTTCGCCCTTCTCCGGCTTATACCTCCTGGAAATCCCGAACAAGGAGGTGCGACTCGGACTGATGGAAAACCTGTTGCCCAACTATGTGCGCCGCCCCGCCGAACTGAACACGCTGGTGGGCGAAATGGCAGACGGTGAAATCAGGGGAAGAGAAGCTCAGAACGACATCCGTAACATCCCTGCAACATCTGTCACCATCTTGTAACCTTCCCGAAAAACACACGTATCTTCCTTGCAACATCCACGTCACACGAAAGCCTCACCTTTGCAGCGGAAAAAGAAACAAGCAAAAAGATGAGCACAAGACTGGACTTGGGAAGAATCCTCTTCCTCATTTTACTCTTTTCCCTCTCCTGCATGGCAATCATGGCAGGAAACCTCAAGGGAAACATTACAGACAAAGAGACGCGCGAACCGCTGACCGGAGCTACGGTGCAAATAGTGGGAACCTCGCAAGGAGCCGTGGCCGACTTGGACGGCAACTACCAACTGCCGCTGAAGCCGGGCACGTACAACTTGCAAGTGTCCTACGTAGGCTACCGCACGATACAAACGACGCTGACCATCGGCGAGGCGGACCAAGTGATGAACTTCGAGTTGGAGACCGACACGGAGATGCTGAGCGAAGTGACCGTCACCGCCCGCAAGAACCTGGAGGGAGAACGCGCCTTGCAGATGGAACGACAGAAAGCCACCCTCGCCATCGAGAACATGGGCGCCAAGGAAATGACCCTGAAAGGCATTAGCAACGTGCAGGAAGGCGTGAAGCAAATCACCGGCATATCCATTGCCGATGCCGGACAGCTCATCGTGCGCGGACTGGGCGACCGCTACAGCACCACCACGCTGAACGGGCTGCCCATCGCCTCGCCCAATCCGGACAACAAACTGATACCCTTGGATCTCTTCCCTTCGAGCACCGTGCAGAACATCACGGTGAGCAAGGTGTATGACGCAGCCGTCTTCGCCGACTACAGCGGCGCGCACATCGACATCAGCACCAAGGAGAACACGTTGGACAACTTCTTCAACGTCAGCTTCAACGTCGGAGGACACTTCAACGCCTTGGGACGACAGGACTTCTACCAGATGGACCGCGGCACGCTGTTCAAGACGCCTTCGATGGATCCAAGCATCTACGACATGAGCTTGGGCGATTTTGAAGACTACGTGACAGGACACCAGATATTCCCCACCACCTTCCAAGTAAACAAGAAAACTGCCCTGCCGGAGTTTGGCGGAAACATAGGCTTCGGGCGCAACATCGCCATTGGCAACCAGACGCTCAGCCTGCTGGCCTCGCTCAGCGCCAGCAACAGCACGCAAATCACGGACGATGCCTTCTACAAGACACTGGAAGCCACGGGCGGCGTGAAGAACGACTTCGACTACGATGAATACACCTCCGCCCTGAAACTGGCCGGATTGGCTTCGGCCAGCCTCACCCTGCGCGAGGCGGACCGCATCAGTTACACCTTCTTCTACGCACGCAACGCCCAAGACAGCTATCAACGGCGCGAAGGCGTGGACGACGACGGCCACAACCTGATAGGCAGCAACAGCATTACGCACATATATACTTTGCAGAACCACCAACTCAGCGGACTGCACCATTGGGGAGAACAATGGTTGCTGACATGGGGAGGCTCGTATGGCAAGACCAGCAGCGAGGAACCCGACCGACGGCAAGTGATGTTCGAAAAGAAAAACGACGGCGCCCTCGCGCTCTTCAAACGCAACCGACAGGAAACCATGCGCTATTACGGAAACCTGGACGAAGACGAATGGGTAGGCAACATCGCCCTGAAATACAACTGGGCGGACGAGAACAACGTGCGCTTCGGCTTCAGCTACAAAGACAAGAACCGCGACTACATGGGGACGCGCTTCTATTATAATGTCAACCGGCTGAACCCCGCCATTGACAACATCTACGAAACCGACAGCTTCCTGAACCAAGAAAACGTGGCGAACGGCCAAATCCAGATTGAACGCCGCATGCAACCCCAAGACACCTACCGCGCCGGCATGGACATCTACGCCGGATACGTACAGACGGATTTCTATCCTTTGGAAAAGTTGCTGGTAAACGTGGGCGTGCGCTACGAATATGCCAAGCAATGGGTGGTATACGCCATGGAGGGAGAAAGCAAATACCAGAACCGCCGCAACATCAACAAGCACGACCTCTTCCCCACGGTCAACCTGCGATACAACATCAACGACCGGAACAACCTGCGCTTCTCCTTGTCGCGCACCATCACCCGCCCCTCGTTCATCGAGATGGCTCCGTTCCTCTACCAGGAATCCTATGGCGCGGCGCAGATACGCGGTAACGAGAACCTGCAAAACAGCTATAACTACAACTTCGACCTGCGCTATGAACGCTTTGGCGAAAACGGCGACATGTTCTCCATCACGGGTTACTACAAACACCTGGACAAACCCATCGAACGCACACAGACATTGCAGGGAGGCGCCACGTTGCATTCATTCCAAAACGCGGAACAGGGCATGGCCGCCGGCATCGAAGCCGAAATACGCAAAATGTTGCTGAAGGATTTCCGCATAGGAGCCAACCTGTCCTACATGTACACCAACGTGAAACTGCCCGAAGGCGGCGCCTACACCAACAAGGAACGTTCCCTGCAAGGCGCGTCGCCCATCCTGCTGAACGCAGACCTGACCTACTCGCCCCGTTTCGGCGAAAACAAGCAGCTGAACCTAGCCCTGCTCTACAACCTGCAAGGCAAACGCATCCACGCCGTAGGCATATCAAACATGGGCGACGTCAAGGAACAGACCCGGCACACCATGAACTTCCGTGCCAGCTACGCCTTCAACAGCCGGTGCACCCTCAGCCTGCAAGTGGACGACCTGCTGAACCGCGCCGTCATCTTCAGGCAAGACCTGCCCAGCACAGGCGAAACGGTAGAGGTGGAACGCTACAAAGACGGAGCCGGATTCCAAATAGGCTTCGCTTACAAACTCTGACAAAAAACAATTGAAAACCAATAAAACCATTATTCAAACTATCAAACTTTTAGATTATGAAAGCAATGAACAGAAAACTCTTCTCCATGGCACTTATCGCCGGCATGGCGCTCTTCACCGCATGCAGCGACGACAATGAGAACAACAACGAAAACAACGGCAACGAACCGATTGAAGAAAACGTGTTGAAAGGCGAAATCAGCGAAGACGTGACATTGAAATCCGGCGAGACTTACGAACTGGACGGCGTATACCGCGTCAAAGAAGGCGCCACGCTGAACATCGAAGCCGGCGTGAAAATCGTAGCCCTCTATGACGAAACGGTGGACTACATCCTCGTGGAGCAAGGCGGCAAAATCAATGCCGTAGGAACGGCCAGCAACCCCATCGTGATGACCTCCGACCACGAAGAACCGGGCGCATGGGGCGGCATCCACATCTGCGGACGCGCTCACACCAACGCTGAAGGCGGCACAGGCTACTCCGAAATCGGCAATGCCGCATACGGCGGAAATGACGACGCCGACAACTCCGGCACGCTGCAATACGTCCGCGTGGAATACACCGGCTATGCCTTCGACGAGGAGCATGAAGCCAACGGCATCTCCTTCTACGGCGTGGGCAACGGCACGAAGGTGGACCACTGCCAAGCCTACAAAGGTTCGGACGACGGTTTCGAGTTCTTCGGCGGTTCTGTGAACATCAGCAACATGGTAGTCGTAAGCTGCAGCGACGACTCCTTCGACTGGACCGAAGGCTGGAACGGCACGGGCACGAACCTGATGGCCTATCAGGAAGCTGTCGACGCGCTGGGCTATGAGTGCGACTGCCTCATCGAGGCCGACAACAACGGCAATGACAACGAAGCTACGCCGGTGGCACACCCCAACCTGAGCAACCTCTTGCTGGTGGGCAACGGTGAAGAAGGCCGTGGCGTCCGTCTGCGCGAAGGCACCCAAGTGACGATGGACAACGCGCAAATCTGCGGCAAGTCCATGCCCCTGACCGTCGAAACCGAACTGACTGAAAACTCCCTGCTGGACGGCACTTCCTCGCTGACCAACATCACCCTCAGCGCCGAGTTCGTCAGCGAAGAAGGCATCTACACGGCCGACAACTTCCTGGCCGCCGAAGGCAACTCGGTGGACGCCGAACTGAGCTTCGCCTCGCTGGCAGACGCGATTGCCGCCTGCGACTGGATTGAAGGCAACTGGGTAAAGGCAGACTGACCAACGCCCCAAGGCACCATGACCATAACCGGAGGATGCGCCCCCTACGCGCATCCTCTTTTTGTATCCGCCCGCAAGGCTCCAATAGATAAAACTTATTTACATAATATTATATCCAAAGCCGTCCCTGCTTCGTCTTTTCTCCGTTTCTAAGGAGACGAACATGGAAGGAATTTGGAAGGAATTTGGTAGGAATTTGGAAGGGCTTTGAAAGGACTTTGTCCCGACCGGGAATTTTGGGTAAAGACAAAGAAGCAGATGGTAAAAATTAGATACACAAACAGGCTTCCTGAAAGGACTGTTTGCTGCCTTGCCGGAAAAAGATGCGCACGATCCGCGCATCGACGGCTTGCGAACCGTGGATCGATCGCTTGCGGACTGCGGATCGATCGCTTGCAATCCAAGGAGCGTCCATGACACGCCGAGAGATTGGCGACGCCTCAGCGAGAGAAAGACGACGCCTTGCCGAGAGAAAGATGAAGCCACCCGTAGATGCCCAGCACAATGACCAGCAACGTCTGTATCCCGTGCACGATGAGGGCAAACATGGAGGCATCGGCATTGCCCACGCCATAGAGCATCATCATCGTGATGACGGCAAAATGCCACGGGCCTGCCCCGTTGGGCGTGGGGACAATGACGGCAAAGGTGCCGCCCACGAACATGACCAATCCGGCCTGGAAACTGAGCGAATGGGTGAAGTCGAAACAAAAGAAAGTCAGGTAGAAGTGCAGGAAGTAGCATGCCCAGATGGCAAACGTGTGGAAAAGGAACAGGGGGACATTGCCCACCCGGCGCAGGGAGAGGATGCCCTCCCAGACGTTGAGCGCGACGCCCTTCACCCGCTCGAAGAAGGAGAGCATCCGCAAGAGGTAGTAGAGCAGCACGAAGACGCCGACGACGGAAAAGACCGACACGTAGAACCAAGGCGAGGAAAGCAGATGGACCAACGAGGGAATCTTGGTGCCGGTTTCGTCGAAGAAGCGCAGGAAGACGGGCATTTGCAACAAGAAGGTGAAGCCCGTGATGAGCAGGATGCAGACGGCATCGAGCAAGCGTTCGGTCACCACCGTGCCCAGCGACTTGGAGAAAGACACATTGTCATAGCGCGCCAAGACGCCGCATCGCGACATCTCGCCCACACGGGGCAGCACCAGGTTGGCGGCATAGGACAAGAAGATGGCATCCACGCAATGCGACGACTGCGGATGGGCGCCCAGCGGGGCAAGCGTCTGCTTCCAACGCCACCCACGGAAGACGTGGCTCATCACGCCGAAAAAGAGGGACAAGGCCATCCACCCCCACGAGGTGCCATGCCAAAGGACTTCGCCCACGCGGTCGAAATCGAAATCGCGGTACACCCAATAGAGCACAAAGGCGCCCAAAGCCAAGGGGAGCAACGCTCGCAAGGTTTCTTTCAGCAGTTTGTTCATTCGCATTCTTCTCCAACAAGTGCCCGTGCCGGAGGCTTTTACACATTTTCTCTGCCAAGGATAAGGCAAATCCGGCCAAATAGCACTATCTTTGCGGGGTGCAAAGATAGCGCAAAACAAGAGCAGTACAAAATCCGTATCTTAAAAAGATGAAATCAGTAAAGCCAAAAAAGTTCCTAGGTCAGCACTTCCTGAAAGACCTGAAAGTGGCGCAAGACATAGCCGACACCGTAGACGCCTGCCCGGAGTTGCCCATACTTGAGGTAGGGCCGGGCATGGGGGTGCTGACGCAATTCCTGCTGAAGAAGGAAAGGCCGCTCAAAGTGGTGGAACTGGACTTCGAGTCGGTGGCCTACCTGCGCGAGGCTTACCCGCAGTTGGAAGACCACATCATCGAAGACGATTTCCTGAAGATGCACCTTGAACGATTGTTTGACGGACAACCCTTCGTGCTGACCGGCAACTACCCCTACAACATATCCAGCCAAATCTTCTTCAAGATGTTGGAGAACAAAGACCTCATCCCCTGCTGCACGGGCATGATACAGAAGGAGGTGGCCGAGCGGATGGCCGCAGGGCCGGGCAGCAAGACCTACGGCATCCTGAGCGTGCTGGTGCAGGCATGGTACCGGGTGGATTACCTCTTCACCGTGCACGAACACGTGTTCAACCCGCCGCCCAAAGTGAAAAGCGCCGTCATCCGCCTGACGCGCAACGACACCGTGGAGTTGGGATGCGACGAAAAGCTGTTCAGGCAGGTCGTAAAGACCACCTTCAACCAACGCCGCAAGACCTTGCGCAACTCCATCAAGCCGCTGCTGGGCAAGGATTGCCCCCTGACGCAAGACGCCTTGTTCGACAAACGGCCCGAACAATTGTCCGTCCGGCAATTCATCGACCTGACCAACCAAGTGGAAAAGGCTTTGAAAGAACTGGGAATGCCGACAGAGTAAAACAACCAACCAAACACGCAAACTATGGAAATAAACGAAGAATACATAGAGAAAGTCAAAGCCCTGATCGCGCAAAAGGATGCCGAGAAGGTGGTGGGGTGCCTGAAAGACTTGCACCCGGCAGACATAGCCGAGTTGTGCAACGACCTTGACATAGAGGGCGCCCGCTTTGTCTACCGGCTCTTGGACAACGAGACCGCCGCCGATGTGCTGATGGAGATGGACGAGGATTTCCGCAAGGAATTGCTGGACGCGCTGCCTTCGGAAACCATCGCCAAGAAGTTCGTGGACTACCTGGACACGGACGATGCCGTGGACTTGATGCGCGACCTGGACGAAGACAAGCAAGAAGAAGTGCTGTCGCACATCGAAGACATCGAACAGGCAGGCGACATCGTGGACTTGCTGAAGTATGACGAAGACACCGCCGGCGGCTTGATGGGCACAGAGATGGTGACTGTCAACGAAAACTGGAGTATGCCGGAGTGCCTGAAGGAAATGCGCCTGCAAGCCGAGGATTTGGACGAAATCTATTATGTATATGTCATTGACGACGAAGACCGCCTGCAAGGCGTCTTCCCGCTGAAGAAGATGATTACCTCGCCCTCGGTGTCGAAGGTGAAGCACGTGATGAAGAAAGACCCCATCTCCGTGCATGTGGACACGCCGATAGACGAAGTGGTGCAGACCATCGAAAAGTACGACTTGGTGGCCGTGCCCGTGGTGGACAGCATCGGGCGGCTGGTGGGGCAAATCACCGTAGACGATGTCATGGACGAGGTGCGCGAACAATCGGAACGCGACTACCAGTTGGCATCCGGTCTGTCGCAAGACGTAGAAACCGACGACAACCTGGTGCGCCAGACATCGGCCCGCCTGCCTTGGCTGCTCATCGGCATGTTGGGCGGCATCGGCAACTCCATGATATTGGGCAACTTCGACTCTACCTTTGCCGCCCATCCGGAGATGGCACTCTACATCCCGCTCATCGGCGGCACAGGCGGAAACGTGGGCACGCAATCGTCGGCCATCATCGTGCAAGGCCTGGCCAACAGTTCGCTGGACGCCAAGGACACGCTGAAACAAGTGGGCAGGGAAGCCGTCGTGGCCTCCATCAATGCCACCATCATCTCGTTGTTGGTGTACATCTACAACTTCGTGCGCTTCGGCTCGGCGGCCACAGTCACCTATTCGGTATCCATCAGCCTCTTTGCCGTGGTGATGTTCGCATCCATCTTCGGCACGCTGGTTCCCATGACGTTGGAAAAGCTGAAAGTAGACCCCGCCATTGCCACCGGCCCGTTTATCTCTATCACCAACGACATCATCGGCATGATGCTTTATATGGGCATCACCGTGCTGCTTTCTTAAAAATATTGCGCCAAAAATGAAAAAAAACAAAGAAAAAGTAGGCTTGATTCATTTTTATTTCATTAATTTGTAGCTTGATGTTATACAAGCGGGCAATCCGCTTCTAAAAGATTAAATACAATGACGGACACCTATGACACTAATCTCCCCGAAAATCCGGTGGAATTAGAAGAAAAGCAAACGGCAGAAGTTCCCGAACCGGCACTTGCGGAAACTCCCGCCGAAGAAAACAACGTGGCAGAACCACAGCCGGAGGAAACTGCCCCCAAACTCACCAAGGAAGAAATCCTTGCCAAACTGAAAGAGATTGCAGACAATGTGGAAGGCACGGCCAAAACCGAGATAGACGGCCTGAAACAGGCTTTCTACCGACTACACAACTCGGAACAGGAAGCGGCTAGAAAACAATTCGTTGAAAACGGAGGCTCTGTAGAAGACTTTGTTCCGACCCCTGACCCGGCGGAGGAAGACTTCAAGAAGATTATGTCCGTCATCAAAGAAAAAAGAAGCGAGCTTGCAGCCGAGCAGGAAAAGCAGAAGGAAATGAACCTGCAAGTGAAACTTTCCATCATCGAGGAATTGAAAGACTTGGTGGAATCGCCCGACGATCCGAATAAGAACTATGCCGAGTTCAAGAAGTTGCAACAGCAATGGAACGAAATCACGCTTGTGCCGCCTGCCAAGGTCAACGAGTTGTGGAAGAACTACCAGCTCTATGTGGAGAAATTCTACGACCTGCTGAAACTGAACAACGAATTTCGCGAATACGACTTCAAGAAGAACTTGGAAATCAAACAACGCCTGTGCGAAGCCGCCGAGAAGCTGGCCGACGAACCGGATGTCGTATCCGCTTTCCACCAATGGCAGAAGTTGAACGAAGAGTTCCGCGATACCGGTCCCGTGGCCAAGGAACAACGCGATGAAATCTGGGCGCGCTTCCGGGCAGCCTCAACCGTCGTGCACAAACGCCACCAGCAACACTTCGAGGCATTGAAGGAACGGGAACGCAACAACTTGGACCAAAAGACGGTCATCTGCGAGATTGTGGAAGCCATCGACTGCAACGAACTGACCACGCCTTCGCTGTGGGAAGAGAAAGCACAAGAGGTCATTGCCCTGCAAGCCAAGTGGAAAACCATCGGCTATGCCCCGCAAAAGATGAACGTGCAAATCTACGAACGCTTCCACAAGGCATGCGACGACTTCTTCCACAAACGAAGCGAATTCTTCAAGTCCTTGAAAGAAAACATGAATGCCAACTTGGAGAAAAAACGCGCCTTGTGCGAAAAAGCCGAAGCCCTGAAAGACAGCACCGATTGGAAAGCTACAGCAGACGAACTGACCAAGCTGCAAAAGGAATGGAAGACTATCGGACCTGTGAACAAACGGCATTCCAACGAGGTGTGGAAGCGTTTCATCACAGCTTGCGATTACTTCTTCGAGCAACGTAACAAGGCCCAATCCTCGCAACGAAGCCAGGAACTGGAGAATCTGGAAAAGAAGAAAGCCATCATCGAGCAACTGAATGCCATAGACGAAAAAGCAGATACGGAACAAGCCTCTCAACAAGTGCGCGACTTGATGAAGGATTGGAACAGCATCGGCCACGTACCCATCAAGGAGAAAGACAAGATATACAAGCGTTATCATGCCATCGTGGACAAGTTGTTCAGCCGCTTCAACATCAGCGCGTCCAACCGTAAGTTAAGCAACTTCAAATCGTCTATCAGCGCTATGCCGGAGGGAAGCAATTCGCAATTGTTCCGCGAACGGGACAAATTGGTACGCACCTATGAAAACATGAAGAGCGAACTGCAAACGTATGAAAACAACCTCGGCTTCCTGAACGCATCGTCCAAGAAGGGCAATAGCCTGCTGAACGAACTGAACCGGAAAGTAGAGAAACTGAAGGCAGACATCGAACTGGTAAAAGAAAAGATCAAGGTGCTGGACGAAAGCATCAATAGCGAGAAACTGGCATAAAAACCGTTACTCTTTTTAAACACAGATGGTACGGATAAGCAGACCAAAAATCTGCTGCATCCGTACCATCTGTTATTTATATATGCCGTCTAGCGTTTATGCTTTCTTCAGGGCGGCAATGCTCTCCTTCAAGGACTTGATGATGCTCTCGGCATCGGCCTGCTTCTTGCGCTCCAACTCTATCACATTGGCAGGAGCATGAGCCACGAACTTCTCGTTGGAGAGTTTCTTCAACACGCCTTGCAAGAAGCCTTCCTTGTGCTTCAGCTCGGCCTCCATGCGGGCAATCTCTGCCTCCACGTCGATGAGGTTGCCCAAGGGAACGGCATACTCCGTAGTACCTACCATGAAGGCGGCGGCACCGTCTGCCTTGGCATCCACCACAGAGATGGCAGAAAGGTTGCACATCTTCACGAGCACGGCGTTGAAGGCTTCGATGGGGTTGGCACCCACGACTTGCAACTCCAGCGTCTCCTTCTGGGCGATGTTCTTCTGCAAGCGGATGGCGCGAATGTTGCTGATGACTTCCTTGACCACCTCGAACTGCTGCAGGAGGTTTTCCTCATAAACGGCGGGAGCGGCCATCGGGCTGACCATCAGGCTCTCGCCTTCCTGGCGCTCGACGATGTGCTGCCACAACTCCTCGGTGATGAAGGGCATAAAGGGATGCAGCAGGTGCAGGAGGTTGTCGAAGAAACCGATGGTGCGGTCGTACACCTCCTTGCTGATGGGTTGTCCGTAGGCGGGCTTGATCATTTCCAGGTACCAGGAAGAGAACTCGTCCCAGAAGAGCTTGTAGACAGCCATCAGAGCCTCGCTCAGGCGGTACTTCGAGAAGAGGTCTGCCACTTCGGCGGCCACGGCGCTTTGCTTGGCTTCAAACCACTGCATGGCTAAGGCAGAGGCTTCGGGCACAGCCACTTCGGCACTCACCTCCCAACCCTTGATGAGGCGGAAAGCATTCCATATCTTGTTGCAGAAGTTGCGTCCTTGTTCGCACAGAGCCTCGTCGAAGAGGATATCGTTGCCCGCCGGGGCGGAGAGCATCATGCCCATACGCACACCATCGGCACCAAACTTGTCTATCAACTCCAGCGGGTCGGGCGAGTTGCCCAACGACTTGGACATCTTGCGGCCCAGCTTGTCGCGCACGATGCCGGTGAAATAGACGTTGCGGAAAGGCATATCGCCCATGTACTCATAACCGGCCATGATCATGCGTGCCACCCAGAAGAAGATGATGTCCGGGCCGGTCACGAGGTCGCTCGTAGGATAGTAATACTTGATTTCCTCGTTGCCTGGATTGTTGATGCCGTCGAAGAGGGAGATGGGCCACAGCCAGGAGGAGAACCAAGTGTCGAGGCAATCCTCGTCCTGGCGAAGGTCTGCCAAAGTCAGGTCTTTGCCAGACTTTGCCCGCGCCAACTCCAAGGCCTGTTCGGGCGTCTCGGCCACGACGTATCCGCCTTCGGGCAGGTAGTAGGCCGGGATGCGGTGTCCCCACCACAGCTGGCGGCTGATACACCAGTCCTTGATGTTCTCCAGCCAGTTGCGGTAGGTGTTCTTGTACTTGGCGGGATAGAACTTCAGTTCGTCGTTCATCACCGGCGGCAAGGCCATATCGGCAAAGTGCTGCATCTTGAGGAACCACTGCATGGAGAGCTTCGGTTCGATGGGCACGTTGGTACGCTCGCTGAAGCCCACCTTATTAGTATATGCCTCCACCTTCTCCAGCAGTCCGGCGGCATCAAGGTCTTTCTCTATCTGGCGGCGCACATCGAAACGGTCCATGCCCACGTAGAGCCCGGCGGCTTCGGAGAGCGTGCCGTTGTCGTTGAAGATGTCGATGCTCGGCAGATTATGCTTCTCGCCCAGCATGTAGTCGTTGACGTCGTGGGCGGGCGTCACCTTCAGGCAGCCCGTACCGAACTCCATATCCACGTATTCGTCCTCGATGACGGGGATGACACGGTTCACCAGCGGCACGATGACTTTCTTTCCCTTCAGCCACTGCGTCTTGGGGTCGTTGGGGTTGATGCACATGGCGGTGTCGCCCATGATGGTCTCCGGGCGGGTGGTGGCCACGACGGCGTAACGGCCTTCGGCATCGCCGTCTATATAATATCTTAAGTAATAGAACTTGCCGTGCTCTTCCTTATAGATGACTTCCTCGTCAGAAAGTGCAGTGAGCGCCTTCGGGTCCCAGTTGACCATGCGCACGCCGCGATAGATGAGACCTTTATTATATAAGTCTACAAATACCTTGATGACGCTCTTGCTGCGCTTTTCGTCCATGGTGAAGGCCGTGCGGTCCCAGTCGCAGGAAGCGCCCAGGCGGCGGAGCTGCTTCAGGATGATGCCGCCGTGTTCGTGCGTCCAATCCCAAGCGTGCTTCAAGAATTCATCGCGCGTCAGGTCGGTTTTCTTGATGCCCTGTTGAGCCAGCTTGTTCACCACCTTGGCTTCGGTGGCGATGGAGGCATGGTCCGTGCCGGGCACCCAGCAGGCGTTCTTACCCTCCATGCGGGCGCGGCGCACCAGGATATCCTGTATGGTATTGTTCAGCATGTGGCCCATGTGGAGCACGCCCGTCACGTTGGGGGGCGGGATGACGATGGTGTACGGCTCGCGGCCATCGGGTTTGGAACTGAAAAGATGGTGATCCAGCCAATACTGGTACCATTTTCCCTCCACATCGGCGGGGTTGTATTTGCTTGCTAATTCCATTTCTTTGTTGATTAAGTTGATAATGGCCGCAAAATTACAAATTATATTTGAATCCCCACACACCTAAGCCACAGGATTCAACATATCAAGCGATGCAACATCCGTATGGCAACGATGCAACGCCCGTACCATGAAGTTCAGCCCGCGCCCATGCAGAGGTGATGCCTTCCCGCTCGAAACAACCCTCAAAGTGCGGAGAAAAAACGCCAAAGTACGCTCGGAAAGTTTAAACGCAGGCTGCGTTTATATAAACGTAGGTTGCGTTTTTATAAACGTAAGGTGCGTTTTTATAAACTTAGGCTGCGTTTAAACTTTATCCAGTACATTGGCAGGTTTTCCGGCGGACTTTGGAGTTTTTTCCAGCGGACGAGATTGGATTTTCCGATAAAAACCGTAGCTTTGTGCGAAGAAAGCAAACTTATAACAAAATTTGAATCTCAATCATAGTTCTAGTTGGCTTCCGGACGGCTTCATGAACTTGCAATCATATTCCCGCGATTGGCCCTGTATCTCACTTTTTTGTATTACCTTTGCGCCCAGCAAACA
>CALUOW010000045.1 GCA_944322365.1 uncultured Bacteroides sp. | reverse complement strand
AACAAAGAAAGGCACCCAGATTCCCATCTAAGTGCCTGATTCCCAACTTGGAGCGGCAAGCGAGGCTCGAACTCGTGACCCTCAGCTTGGGAAGCTGATGCTCTACCAACTGAGCTATTGCCGCAGCCAAATTTAATTCTATACTATGAAAACGCGGTGCAAAGGTAATGAAATACTTTTGAAAAATGCAAGCCTTTGCCCATTTATTTCATCATAAAAATGTTAAGTGCTTCAAATAGAAGTTCCTCCCGTCCTTGCTTGGAGGGCAAGGGGTAGGAGAAACTTTTTGTTGTATTCAAAAAATTCCCTCGTTGCATGCTTTTCGTTTGCCTGTCTCTTTTTCAGTCCAAGTAAGCGAAAAGCTCGTCGGCAGAGATGTTTTTGGCCAAGATAATGCCATTCTCATCCAGCAAATAGTTCGTGAATCCGCCGTCCAACTCGTATTCTTCAAAGAGTTCGGAAGATTCGCCGGCTGTTTCCACAAAGCAGGCCGGAGTGACTATTTGGTCCTTACGAATGGTTTCCTGAAAGATGGACTCGTATTCGTCGAACGAGACGGAAACCATTTCCACATTGTCTGGGCCGGCAGCGCGCAAAGCATTGTTCAATGCGGCGTTGCACATACGGGACGGTGCATCGTAGCTGGCCCAGAAACTCAGCAACACGCGCTTGCCCTTCAAGTCGGAAAGGCTTTGGCCATGTTGCCCGTTTGACACGGTTTGGATGGCGAAGTCCGGGGCCGTGTCGCCCACATTCAAACCTCCTGTGGGTTTGTCTTTGTTCACAAAAGATGTCAAGGAACTAATCAGCAATACAACAAAAATCCATTTTACATGTCTCATGCAATACGGTTTTGGTTAATACTATCCGGAACCCGCGAGGCGGTGGTTTCTGCTTCCGGACCTTTGTTATCCCTGGCCTTGGAGGTTGATGTCCAAAGCCTTCCGTCTTGAAACCGGGCGCAAAGGTAAGCAATCCTCAATGAATTTTCCAAATAAACAAATCAAAAAGTGACTTTTTTACCCCTTATTTTTATGTTGTTTAGCATAAAATCGGGTTTCGTCCTCCTTAGTATATGGGATTTTTTCCTACTTTTGCACCAAATTAATCAAAAGAATTATGGACATGCAAGAACCGCAAAACACGGAACTTATCCTTATCCGCATCACAGGCGAAGACCGACCGGGCCTGACCGCGTCGGTCATGGAAATCTTGGCCAAGTATGATGCCACCATCCTGGACATCGGCCAAGCCGACATACACAGCACGCTCTCGCTAGGTATCCTTTGCAAAACCGAAGAGCAGCATTCGGGCTTCATCATGAAGGAGTTGCTTTTCAAGGCGTCTGCCTTGGGCGTCTCCGTCCGTTTCTATCCCATCAGCGCCAAGGAGTACGACGACTGGGTGGGGATGCAGGGCAAGAACCGCTACATCCTGACCCTGCTGGGGCGCAAGCTGTCTGCCCAACAGATAGCTGCCGCCACGCGCATCTTGGCCGCGCAAGGGATGAACATCGATGCCATCAAGCGCCTGACGGGCCGTATCCCCCTGAACGAGACCGAGGCGCGGACAAAAGCCTGTATCGAATTTTCTGTCCGTGGCACGCCTAAGGATCGTGAACAGATGCAAGCCCAATTGATGAAAATGGCTTCGGAGTTGGAGATGGATTTCTCTTTCCAATTGGACAATATGTATAGGCGTATGCGTCGTCTCATCTGCTTCGACATGGACTCGACGCTCATTGAGACGGAAGTTATCGACGAACTGGCCATGCGGGCCGGCGTGGGCGATCAGGTGAAGGCCATCACCGAGCGCGCCATGCGGGGCGAGATTGACTTCGTGGAGAGCTTCCGCGAGCGCGTCGCCTTGCTCAAGGGACTGGACGTGAGCGTCATGCAGGACATTGCCGAGCATCTGCCCATCACCGAAGGGGTGGATCGCCTGATGTATGTCCTTAAGAAATACGGATACAAGATTGCCATCCTTTCCGGCGGGTTCACCTACTTCGGCGAGTATTTGCAGAAGAAGTATGGCATTGACTATGTGTATGCCAATGAGTTGGAAGTGGAGAATGGCAAGCTGACGGGCCGCTATGTGGGCGACGTGGTGGATGGCAAGCGAAAGGCCGAGTTGTTGCGCCTCATTGCCCAGGTGGAGAAGGTGGACATCGCGCAAACCATTGCCGTGGGCGACGGGGCCAACGACCTGCCCATGCTGGGCGTAGCCGGATTGGGCATCGCCTTCCATGCCAAGCCCAAGGTGGTGGCCAATGCCCGCCAATCCATCAATACCATCGGCCTGGACGGCGTGCTCTATTTCTTGGGTTTCAAAGATTCGTATATCGACGCTCCCCGTTAGGAAGCCGGTACTTACCCCTACAATCATTGGCATTGATTCCCCCAATCATTGGCATTGATTCCCCCAATCATTGGCATTGATTCCTCCAATCATTGGCATTGATTCCGGATATTCTCTAGATGGAGGCAGGGGAGCGGCCGCGACCTCGCTTGCGTGGGGCAGCGCGGGAGGTCGAATTTTCTCGGAGGGCAGATGCAATTATCCGTCTTTTTATTATCTTTGCACCCATGTTTTTTTAAACGAGGAATGAATTATGGAGATAAAACGATTGCAAGGCACGGAGGAGGAATTATACCGGCTGGTGGCTCCGTTGGTGATGAATCCCGTGGTGCTGAAGCAGAATTATAATTTCCCCTTTCGCACGTCCGAACGCTTCGAGTGGTTTGTGGGCGTGAACGACGAAGGCCAGGTATCGGGCTTCGTACCGGTGGAGAGAAAGCGCGCGGAAAACGTCATCAACAATTACTACGTCAAAGGCAAGGATGCCGAGGTGCTGGAAGCATTGCTGAAGCCTGTGGTGGCTGCCTATGCCGGCGATTGGTTGGCAGTCGTGGCGTTTGCAGAAGATGCGGACTTGTTTCGCAGCTTGGGTTTCGTCACCGAAAAACAATGGACCCGCTATGTGCGGATGAGAAAGGAGCCGGCGGATGAGAAGCAAGCCTAAGAACGTCTACGAACTGGCCATGGAGCGGCTGGATATCATCTTCCGCGAGTTCGAGACGGTGTGTGTCTCTTTCTCCGGCGGCAAAGACAGCGGCGTGCTGCTCAACCTCTGTATGGATTATATCCGAAAGAACTGCCCTGGACGCAAGTTGTGCGTTTACCATATGGACTACGAGGTGCAATACCAGTACACCATCGAGTATGTGGATCGCATCCTTGAGGCCAATAAGGACATTTTGGACGTGTATCGCGTTTGCGTGCCTTTTCGGGTGGCCACTTGTACATCGATGTATCAGAGCTATTGGCGTCCGTGGGACGAAGAGATGAAGGACATCTGGGTGCGCCCCTTGCCGGCGGACGGCATGACAAAGGAGCAGTTCTCTTTCTATACGCCCGAGATGTGGGACTATGAATTCCAGATGCACTTTGCCAAATGGCTCCATCTGCGCAAAGACAGCACCCGCACGTGTTTCCTCATCGGCATCCGAACGCAGGAGAGCTTCAATCGATGGCGCAGCATCCACCTGAACAACAAGTATCAGATGTATCACACTTACCGCTGGACTTCAAAGTTGGGCAGCGACCTCTATAATGCTTATCCGCTCTTCGACTGGAAGACGGTGGACATTTGGACGGCCAATGGCAAGTTCGGGTATGACTACAACCACTTGTACGACCTCTATTACATGGCGGGAGTCAGCATCGAGCGGCAGCGCGTGGCCAGTCCCTTCTTGTGCGAGGCGCAAGACAGCCTTCGCCTCTATCGCGCCATCGACCCCAATACATGGGGAAGGATGATAGGGCGCGTCAACGGGGTGAACTTCACGGGCATCTACGGCGGGACGCGGGCCATGGGTTGGCAAAGCATTCGCCTGCCCAAGGGCTATACGTGGAAGGGATTCATGCAATTCCTCCTCTCTACCTTGCCCGAAGAGACGCGCCGCAACTACCTGCGCAAGTTGACGGTCAGCATGGAGTTTTGGCGTACCAAGGGCGGTTGCCTGGCCGACGAGACCATTCAGAAGCTGCGCAACGCCGGCATCCCCATCGAAGTGATGAATTCGACCAATTACAAGACCACGAAGCGCCCTGTCCGCATGGCCTATTTGGACGACATCGACATCTCCGAGTTCCGCGAGATACCTACCTACAAGCGGATGTGCATTTGCATCCTGAAGAATGACCACGCCTGCAAGTACATGGGCTTCGCCTTGACCAAGGAAGAGGCTTATCGGCGCGACAAGATTATGCAACAGTTTAAAAAGATGAAGTTATGAGCGAAGAAACTACCGAACAAGCACAGAATACCGAACCCTATCGAAGCCCTGTCTACGACGTGCGGGCCGTTCCCGTCGAGAAGATATTTGCCAACGATTACAATCCAAACAAAGTGGCTCCACCCGAAATGCGCCTGTTGGAGCTGTCTATCTGGGAAGACGGTTTCACCATGCCTTGCGTCTGCTATTACGAGGCGGACAAAGACCGTTACGTCTTGGTGGACGGTTTTCATCGCTATCGGGTGCTGAAGACCTCGAAACGCATCTACGAACGCGAGCATGGCCTTCTGCCCGTCGTGGTGATTCAGAAGGACATCTCCAATCGCATGGCCTCCACCATTCGCCACAACCGGGCCAGGGGCACGCACAACATCGAACTGATGAGCAACATCGTGGCCGAACTGGACAAGGCCGGCATGACGGACGAGTGGATTATGAAGAATATCGGCATGGATCGTGACGAGGTGCTTCGGTTGAAGCAGATTTCCGGCTTGGCTGAGTTGTTTGCCCACCGGGACTTCACCATCCCTAATTACAAGGAAGAGTACACCTTCAACGAAGACGAGACTTAAGCCTCTCAGCGGCGACACAGACCCCGGTAGTCGCAGTAGGCGCACCGCCTTTCGTCCTTCGTCTGGACGAAAGGGGTGTCGGGGTCGAAGATCTCTTGCAAGAGAGCTTGTAGGCGTTGGCGGAACTCCGTCTCGTGGAAGGCGAAGTTGTTGACGGGCATCTTTTGGCGGGCAGGCCCCATTTGGATGATAGGCTCGTAGTCTTCGGCGGCGGCCTTGTGGATATAGAGCAGGGCGGCGGCTACCTTCAGTCCCTGTTGCCGGCAGAGGATGGCGGCGTAGAGGAAGGTCTGGAAAATGTAGCCGGGTCGTCCGAAGGCGGGGGTGAAAAGTTGTTCGATGCCTTCGGGCGTTTTGGGTTGTCCTCCGGTTTTGTAGTCCACGATGCGCAGGGTGTCTCCTTTGCTGTCCATGCGGTCGATGGTGCCGCCCAGATTCACTTCTATTCTTCCGACTTTTGTCTCCAAGTTCCATGTTTCCCTTATTTCCTTCTCCATTTCCTCCATTCTGAAAGGGGCATATCGTAGGTCGTTGCGCAGCAGTTGGCGCAGGTACGAGGCTATGACTTTGGCGTGCACCAGTTGCGTGCCGTTGTATTCGGGCCGTTCGTTTGCGGCGACGTGGAAAAGTTCTTTCTTGAAGGCGCGGTCCACGTAGCCTTGAAGGCGGGCATCGTCCTTCAGCAGCGCCTCCAGGTCCGTTTTTGTGATGTCCTTGCTATGAATAGTTAGGTCGCGGTATATCCATTCGGCCGAGCGGTGGAAGATGGTGCCGAAGAGGGCCGAATCTATATCCGCGCTCACCTCGTCCGGCATCCGCAGGCCGGCCACGTAACGGTAGTAGAACATCAGTGGACAATCCAAGTAAGCATTGAAGGCCGACGGCGAGAACACGCTGTCGGGCGATCGGCGTGTGTCGAAGCGGCGGCACAGCCGTTCGGTCACAGACGGTGTCTTCTGCACAGTGATGGGATTGACGCGGCGTGGCGATTGCCCGGTTTCCAGGTAGTAGCGGCCGATGGGATGGCGGTATTCCACAAGAAACTGGAGGGCAAAGCGCGACATCTCGCCCCGGTTCAGTCCGTCGGTTGAGGTGTTATATAATAAAGTAATGTGTTCGGCCCGCTGGATGAGGCGGTAGAAGTAGTAGGCATAGACAGCGTTCTTGTGTTCGATGGTGGTCATTCCGAAAGCGCGCCGCAGGTTGTAGGGGATGAAAGAAGCCTCGCCGCCGGCCTTGGGCAGTTGGCCTTCGTTGAGGGAGAGGACGAGCACGTTGCGGAAGTCCAAGTTGCGCGTTTCCAGCACGCCCATCACTTGCATCCCGATGGCCGGTTCGCCGTGGAAGGGAATGTTGGATGCTTTCAGCAAGCGGTCCAGTAGGCGGCGTAGGGTGTCGGCGCGCAGCCCGTCCAGCAGGCCTGTGTCTGTCAGGTTGAGCAGGCGGTTGACCAAGGTGTAGGCCCGGAAGAGCGATTCACGGTAGAGTTGGCTAAAGATGTCGTCTTTCCCCTCGTCTTCCTGCCGGTAGAGGACGGTGATGCGACGTACTTGGTCGGCCAGGTAGCGGCAGAGGGCATCTGTCCCTTCCAGCGGCGCGAAAAGGGCTTGCAAATAGTTGTCGGCGGCTAGTTCGGAGGGCAGAGGATAGAAGCGGTTGTCCTTCAGTAGCCGCTTCTCCAAAGACTCGGCGGCAGGGGACATGCGGCGCGTGTAGGGGTGGCGCAAGACGGCTAGCACGGCTTGCCCGTCGTATTGGCCTGTTTGTGGGCGGTAGCCTTCGGTTTGGAGAGCGGCCAGCGCGTTGAGGAAGCCGTAGATAGGTGTCTGCGCCAGCGGGAAGCCCATGGTGATATTGACGTTCCGTACTTCGTTGGGGATGGAGTGCAGCACGGGCAGCAGCAAGGCTTCGTTGCAGAGGACGACGGCGTTTTCCTGTTCGGGGGTACCGGGGGCAGATTGGGCTTTGATTTGGCGGACCCATTGGGGCAAGAAGCGGGCTTGGGCGTTCTCGGTAGGGGCGGAGATCAGGCTGACCGTCTTGGGGCGGCGCAGGATGTCGAAGCACGATTCGGGAAGCTCGTTGGGGAAGTGGCGCAAATTGCGTAGGATGAATTCGCCCGCTTCGTGTGTGTAGGGCGGGTCTTGGCGGAGGGGCAGGGTGGTATAGGCTGTGTCGTAGTCCCAGTAGAAGAGGGCTTTGCCTGCGTCGCGCAGCTGTTGGAAGAAGCGTGATTCCACTCGGTTCAGCACGTTGAAGCCGACAAAGGCGTAGCGTTCGTAAGGCAGGCATTCGGGATCCATCTCGTCAATGACGCGGCGGTAGAGCATTCCTTCGTAGGCGATACCCAGTTGGGACAGCCGTTCGCAGTAGCGGGTGTAGACGGTGCCCAGTTTGTCCCACAGTGAGATGAAGCGTTGTTTCAACTTCGTGCGCTGCTCGATGCTGAAATGCTGGAAGAATTGCTGCAATGCCTCACCCTGTTCCGGGGTGAGGAAGTCGGGGCGGTCGGCCAAGGCGTGCAGGTCTTGCAGGTTGGCAAAGAGGCGGTCTGTATCTACTAGGTTCTTGTCGGCATCATCGAAGTCGCTGATCAGCAATTCGCCCCAGAAATAGAAGTCATCCAACGTCTCTTGGCTGCCAGTCTCCTGGCGGAAGACGCGGTACAATTCGCATACCAAGCGGATGGGGTCGCCGGTCTTCAGGGGGGAAAGTTGCCGAAAGAGGTCGCTGATGGTCAGGTAGGCAGGCGACCACAAGGGGCGGTCCGTCTGTCGGGCGAGGCATTCGTTGAAGAAGAGCCCTGCACGTTTGTTGGGGAAGACGACGGCCGTGTGCGACAAGTCGCCGCCAGTCTTATGGAACAGGTCGCGTGCGACCATTTGGAGGAAGGTTTCCATGTTTATCTTTGCTTTCTATCTATTGTACTATTCGAGGTTTTGATCTCAGTTTATGGTTATACGGTTTCCACGCGATCCTCGTCCACGTACCACAGAAAGCCTTCGATGTGCGCAGGTTCGTGGCCCATGCGTACTAGCAGGTCAATGTAGTTCTGTACCTGCCGGGAGTAGCTGCGGCGTGGCTTTCCGAACTTGAAGTCTACCACTACTACGTGTCCTTCGGTGTCTGTCATTACGCGGTCCGGGCGTCGGGTACGCAGTTCGTTGCCTTCCATCCAGAGGATGTCACACTCGCTGAAGAGTCGCCACCGACCGGAGTACCAGTCTTGCACCTGTGGCAGGGCGAAGGCGTGGTGGGCAAGGCGGCGGATGTCGTCTTCCACCTCGCAGTCGGCGATGATGCCCTCAAAAACAAGGCGGTCGATGGCCGGGTCGATGTCGTCGGTCGTGGCAATGGTGGCGAAGAGCGTGTGCAGCAAGCGTCCGCGGTCGATGTAGCGGCGGGGCGACTGATCGGCGTCCAGTCCGGCAATGAAGTCGGCCGAGCGGTTGGATTGTCGGAATTCGATGTCCGGCTTTAGCGTTTCCATCTGTACGGGCAGGGGGGCGGGACGTATGGTCAGACGGTTGGTATCGGGCTGTGTGTCGTGGTCCGGACGTGGTGCGGCCGATGGGATGGGGTAGCCATAGGTGTAGGACAAATCAGTTTCATTCCAAATACCTATATTTTGTGCTGCCATGCGGGGAAGTGCGTCGGCCAAGAGTCCGGATACGGTGCCTTTGCGTTCATGTTGTCCCCAAGCAATGAGATTTTTGCCCGCACGGGTGAAGGCAACGTAAAGCAGGTTGAGGTTGTCCACCCATAGTTGCAGGCGTTCGTCCAAATAGTCTTTTCGGTAGGTACTGGAGGCCATGGTGGCTGAGTAGGTGACGGGGACGAGGTTTAAGCTGTCGTAGGGGGGCTCGTGGGGCGTGCACCACACCAGCTGGTTGTTGGTTTCGTTCTCCAGCTTCCAGTCGCAGAAGGGGATAAGGACGGTGTGGAACTCCAATCCCTTGGACTTGTGAATGGAGAAAATGCGGATGCCGTCTACCTGTCCGCCGGGGATGGTTTTGCAGCAAAGGGTTTCGTCCCAATAGCGCAGGAATCCGTCGGATGGGTTGTTTGCCAAGTAGGCAGATACGGCATCGAAGAAGGCGAAGAGGTAGGCTTCCTGCCCTTCGATGCGATCCAGACGGAAGAGGGCGTACAATTCTTCCAGCAGTTCGTAGAGGGGCATGAGCCGCAGTTCGTCGCGGCGGGATTCGAAGGTTTCGGGCAACGTGCCGTCCACCCATTGTCCGTTGTCAATGAGGAGGGTGGCGCGTGCCACAGTGTCGTCCGGATTAGTTAAGCAGCGCAGGGCATCCACCAGTAGGCAGACAGCGGGCGAAGCATCCAGCCGGAAAGCTTCGTCGGATACGATGGGCAAGCCCAGTTCCTTGTCGAAGTAGGCGGCGATGGGGGGGATGTTCTTATTCTTGCGCACCAAGATGGCGATGTCGTTCAGGCGGATGCCTTGGTCCAACAGACGTCGAACTTCGTCGGCCAAGGCTTGGAGGGTACGGGTGGCATAGTCGGTTTCTTTGTCCGGCTCCAGCAGTTGTATCCGGACGTAGCCTTGTATCTTGTTTTTGGGCGACTGTTGAGCCACGTCGGCATAAGCCTGCGTCAGGGGGAGGCATGGTTCTTTCAGTTCTTCCACATGCAGGGCGTTAAAGTAGTCCACGGCGGCGGCAAAGAAGTGATTGTTGAAGTCGATGATGCGTGCCTCGCTACGCCGGTTGGTGTCTAGGGTCTTGACATGTACGTATTGCGTCAATGGTCCGTTGCCCGGTCGCAAGTTATTGAGGATGGTCCAGTCGCCGTTGCGCCAGCGGTAGATGGATTGTTTCACGTCGCCCACGATAAGGCTGTCTTCGCCTTGCGCCAGTCCCTCGGCCAGCAAGAGGCGGAAGTTGTCCCATTGCAGGCGGCTGGTGTCCTGGAATTCGTCAATCATGACGTGGCGGATATTGGCTCCTATTTTCTCGAATACGAACGAAGAGTCTCCCTCGCACATCAGGTGGTGTAGCAGGGCGTTGGTGTCCGACAGGAGGAAGCGGTTCTGCTCGTTGTTGAGGCGTCGCACTTCTTCGTCAATGTGGTTGAGCAACTGCAATTTGTCCAAATGTTGCAGCGAGAGGCGGACGCTGTTGGCGGTGTGCAGGCAGAGGGGACGGCGGCGTTCGGCCTGCTCCAGCAAAGGCAGAAGGTCGGCTTGTGCCAAGGCGATGATTTCGCGGCGGCGCGACGAGGTCCGGGCAGCCCAGTTGTCCGCGCTCTTCAGGCTACTGGCCACGGTGGCAAGAGGCAGGTCTTTGTCCATCATCTTTCCTGCCTTGAGCTTGCGGAAGTATCCGCCGATGCTCCGTGTGCCGCCTTTCAGGTCTTCGGATGTCAGATTGTGGGCTTGCAGGGTGTTTTCAAATTGTTGAGCCAGTTCTTTCATTTCTTTCTCGGCCTTGGCCAGCATCTCGCGCAGCACCTCGCGGTAGAGGCGGAGAGCCTGCGGGTTGCGCAGCTTCTCGCGGAGGAGGGCACCCCGTTCGATGTAGTTTTCATTGAAGATATGGCGGGCAAAGAGCTTTACTTCGTCCGATACGTTCCAACGTTTGTCGTCGGCTATGCGCTCGTTGATGTAGTCCAGCAAGAGAGCCAGTACGGGCGAGGTGGGGGTGAGGCCTTCGATGAGACTATCCACGGCATCGCTCAACACCTTGTCGCTGTCCAGTTCGATGTTCAGGTTGGGGCTAAGTTCCAGTTCGCGCGCCAAGTTCCGCATTACGGATTGGAAGAAGGAGTCGATGGTTTCCACGCGGAATCGACTGTAATCGTGCAGCATATATTGCAAGGCGATGCCGGCCCGTCGGCGAATGTCGGCCTCGTCGGCAGATTGCCCTTGTGCGGCCAATTCGGCTTGCAGGCAGTGCAGGTAGGCATCGGACGAAGGCAAGCCCTCGTGCAGGCCGTAGAGTTGTTGCAGGATGCGCTCTTTCATTTCGGCCGTGGCCTTGTTGGTGAAGGTGACGGCCAATATCTGCTGGTAGGCGCGGGGATTGAGCAAGAGGTGTTTGATATACTCTACGGCCAGCGTGAAGGTCTTTCCCGATCCGGCGGAGGCTTTGTAGACAAGGAGTTCCATGAGTTGTGGTCAGTCTATGGCTTTTCTTAGTTTTTTGAAGTAGTCGATGATGCCGCGATAGTCCCGGTCGGTGCAGGCATTGAATTTGTTCCACAAGTCGCCCATGATGACAGCCCCGCCGAATCCCAGGTCTTTCAGCAATGTCAGTCTTTCCAGGCGGATTCCTCCGAGAGCCATCACTTTGCTGTCTATGAGTCCGTCGCGTTTAGCTTGGCGCAGTTCGTCAGGTTCAAACGCGGCAGGGCGCGGGTTGGACACCGAGTCGAACACGGGGCTGAGGAAGAGGTAGTCGTAGAAGCGTTTTTTGCTTTCCAATTCGTCCAGCGTGCGGCAGGTGCAACTGACGTGGCCCGAATAGTCGTGTGGTTCTGTCGGGTTGCGCCGGTTGAGGTGGATGCCCATCAGGCCGAATTCTTCTTGCAGGTAGAAGTGTTCGTGGGTGACGATACGTTTGTGATACTTCTGCGGGATGAGCGTAAGCAGTCGTTCGGAGTACATGGCGGGCGTCTCCGGCTTGCGAAGGTGGAGTATGTCAAGTCCTTCCTCGAAGAGCGCCGTCAATATCTGATCCTCCTCGACAAAGAAAGTGGGTGTCGTGACTACGATGAGTTTCATTGCAGTGGATACGTATGTTGGTTCAATCTTGCGCAAAGTTAAGGAATACTTATTTGTGTTGTGAATGTTTTCCCCTAAAATATGTTAGCAAGATTGCGTTCATTTGTAATACTTCCGGTAGATGCGTTTGTATTCTTTCCCTTCCTTGAAACTTTCCATCCAGGCATTGAGCGTGTCCAGCAGGGCAGGCGACTGTTTGCTGACCGCCCACGAATAGAATTGGGTGAAGCCTATGGCAGTGCCGATGTCAATCTGCGGCATACTGTCGGCCATGGCTTCGGCGATGCTTTCCTCGCACACGGCATAGTCAATGTCGCCGTGGGCGACGAGGGAGATAAGCTGCTCCGAGCCGTATTTCTCTACTTCCTTGATGTATATCGTATCGCCTATTTCATCTCCCAAGTTGCGGATGCGGAGGATATAGGGCGAGTCTTTGGCCACGTGGACGGTCTTTCCGCCCAGCTCCAGCACGCTTTTGATGTGCAACGTGTCTTCGTCCGAGGCAGGTTTGCGTTGCACCAGCACTTGACGGCTCAGGGCGATGGGAGCAGTGAGCAGCAGGGAGTCTTTCAGTTCGCTGGTGGCAAGGATGCCGTTGGCAATGAGGTCATACCGTCCTCCGGCCAATCCTTCCAAGCATTTGTCGAAGGCCATTTCGGGTCGGATGTCGGCAACCAGCCCGTGGTCGCGTGCGAAGGCTTGCAGCAATTCGTAGTTGAAGCCGGAGAGCGTGTCTCCTTGGACAAAGAAGCTGATGGAATTGTATTCCGTCGTGGCGCGCAGCGTGTCCGATTGCAGGATTTCGGCATAATCCCTGTGCATGGGGGGAGGCTCGTCGGCAACCGGTTTAAGCGTGAACGTGGCGATGAGCAGCGCCAGCAAGGCGGCTATGGTCAATCCCACGTATAGCCAGGATTTGTGTTCTTTGAGGTAGGCTTGCATAAGGTTCGCGTTTAAGGATGAGGAGAATGGTCGTCAATCGTAGAAGTTCCAAGAGATGCCTATCTTCAGCAAGCGGGAGTTGAGCGGATAGTGCGGCACGAGGAACGAGTTGGCATTGCCCATGCCTGCATTGACGTGGTACATCATCACGAAGATGCGTGTCCGCTTCAGGTGCAGGTTGAGGTAGGCGTTGATGATGGGATAGCCGCCAATCTCCACTTGGTCGTCCTCGGGTTGGAGGTGGAATTGCTGGATGGCGGGCATATAAGCCGGCGCGTGGTAGGTGGTGAAATAGCGCACGTCGGCTCCCAATTGCACAGTCAGTATTTTCTTGGCTATCTTGGCTTGGATATAGAAGTTGTGGTAGAGCGAGAGGTCGGGCAGGGGAAGGATGTCGTTGTTGCTCGACTTCTGCCACGTCACTTCATTGTCCAGGTGGAAGATGCCCAGCTTGAAGTTTTGGTTCAGTTGGGCTGCAATCACTTGCACGCTGCCTCCGTGTTGGGCGGGCAGGGCATGTTGGTCGAAGTAGGTGTAGTTCTTGATGTTCTCCACGCCTGCCTTGAGGTTGGTGCCCCAACGCCGGATGTTCAGTTCGCCTTCCACGCCGGTGCGGAATTCCTTGCTCATGTTGTCGTTATCCCAAGCAAAGTGGTTGGAGTGGTAGTGGCGCATGTAGAAGGAGGGGAGCAGGTTGGTGACGTGTCCACGGGCATAGAAGTTGACTGTGTCCTTGCCCAATCGGAAGTTGAGGTCGAGGTTGCCGTTCACCTTGAATTGGCCGATGGCTTCGCCCGCCAATCCCACTTCGCCATTGACGTTGTAGTGCAGCAACGAGCCTTGGCGCTTGGCCAGCTCGCCGCCCACAAACACTTCTTGCTCCGTGTATTGCACTGGGCGGGGCACAGGCAGCGTGTTGTCCATGTTCATCAGCGTGTAGCGGCTGAACTTGTGGGAAACGTAGGCCGTCAGTCCCGCCTTGGCATATTTGTGGAAGCCCTCCAGCAAAGAGACGCCCAGCACGTTCTTCACGCTCAGCATGAGGGTGGAATCCCGGCTGGAGCCTTCTTGGAGATAGGTGTTTTCGTACATGTCGGCAGGCTCTGCAGACGAACGGTAACGGTGGTTGGTGCGCTCTATTTTGAACGTGTGGATAAAGCTGGTGACCGGCACGAATTCCTCTTCCGCCAGCGTATCCGCCGGGATGGCCGTGCTGTCTCTTCCGGCTTGGGCGTCTTGCGCCTTTTCTATCTGGGCGGTTTCGCGGTAGAAGCCCAAGCGGTAGCGGTGGGTGAGGTAGACATAGAAGTCGTGGCTGCGGTTCGAAGTCCCTTCCAGCCTTGTGGGGATGTATTGGTTGCCGCCCACGTCTTCCATCTCTTCGGGGCGGGTGATGTAGCGGTCGTCCGTGATGCCGCCGTTTTCGTTCATCTTCAGGTAATAATTGTGGTAGGCGGCGTGCATCTGATACCGCTCGCCAATGTAGCTGGCAAACAGGCCTGCGTTGAAGTGGGCCGTGGATTGGTTGGCATAATATCCGCGTCCGTACAGGTAGTCGATGTTGAAGCCAAAGGCCAGCCGCTTGTTGGCATTGACGCTGAAGTAAGACTTGAAGCGGTCTTCGCCATTGATTTTGCTGCCCGCTTTATAGTAGGTCAGGTTCGTGTAGGGCACGTTGCTGTTGGTGAACTTCAGTTGGTCCGGCCGCACGTAGAAGCTGGAGAAGGGCGCCATGAAGATGTTAGGCTCATCGGCGCCGCGCTCGAAGAAGATGCGCGACAGGCGGGGCGTGCCCAGGTTGCCCAGGTAATTGTAGTGTCCTTTCATGCCTTCCACCAAGTTGGTGCTTTGGAAGTTCAGGCTGGCCGTATCCGCAGGAATCATGATCCGTTCGCCCAACGTCTCGCTCAGCGTCCACATGTAGAGTTTGGGCGGGAGGCTTTGGATGTCCACATTGGCACTATCCAAGTTGTCCGGTTGCAAGGCCGGGTCAATCTGGTTACCGTATTGGTCGCGCGTGCTGCCATTGGGGTTCATCGGGTTCATGGGCACTTG
This sequence comes from uncultured Bacteroides sp., assembly GCA_944322365.1. GTDB lineage: Bacteria > Bacteroidota > Bacteroidia > Bacteroidales > Bacteroidaceae > Bacteroides. Next base: position 529 of record CALUOW010000045.1, on the reverse strand, counting down.
CGCCCACGCCATTCCCCCTGCGACTAATATAAATATGTATAGTAATAGGAGTCGTTTCATAATCGGCGGCAAATATACGGAAAAATCTCGTTCGGGGACGCGATTCAATCTTTTTTTATACTTGGGGCGCGATGAGCTTGGATATTGCTTCAGCACGGAGACGCGGCGTTCATATCAGCCTGTCCAACCCGGCTGAATCTAAAAGGACGGTCCTAAAAGGATCCGGTGTCTTAGAGTTTCTTTGAAAATCACTTTAAGGACTGTTATTCGTCAACTTAAACAGTTTTGAAAATTAACAGATTCGTTTTCATATTGTAAGTAATCTATGTATTGTGTATTCTGATTTGTTCTCAAACCGTTGCCGGACATACGAATCGCCGCTTCTAAATAGGCCCGAAATAGGCGAGAAATAGGAGGGGAATAGGAGAGGAATAGGAGGGGTAACGGAGGGGTGATAAGTTTGAAGGCGAAAATTAGCCGATTTCCTGCATTTTCAGGGCTTTGGATAGGCGGATTGTTGTCTTTGAGG
>CALUOW010000044.1 GCA_944322365.1 uncultured Bacteroides sp. | reverse complement strand
CTGCTTGCGGTAGGCGTTGCCGCGCAGGTAATAGGCCTCGTCCTTCCCCGCGAAGTCGTCCTGCAAGAGGGCGTCCAACTCGCGGATGGCCTCGTCCACCTGGTTTTTCCAAAGTCGTTCTTTTATCAGTTCTAATTGCTCCATACGGATGTTTCTCTGATTAATCAGCCACAAAGATAGGTTTTCTTATAGACATTCGCGCCTTTTCGATGTAAAAAAATGGCAAAGCACGGAAATGTCTGGCCTACTTCATGTCTTTTCTTTCAATAAATCTTCCAAGCGCAACACCTCGTCGCGGTATTGGGCGGCTTGGATGAAGTCAAGGCGTTTGGCGGCCTCTTGCATCTGTTTGCGGGTGCGGGCGATGCTCTTCTCCAATTGTTCGCGGTTCATGTATTGCACTACAGGATCTGCGGCTACCATAGCCGGAGCTTCTTGCTCCACATAAGGACGGGGCGCGGTTTTGGCAGAAGGCGTGCCCGCTTGCGAGGAAGAAGCGCCCATGCCGGCAAAGATATTGGCATTGGCCTTCTTGATTTGTCGGGGCGTGATGCCATGATCGGCGTTGTAGCGCAATTGTTTCTCGCGCCGGCGGTTGGTTTCTTCAATGGTCAGACGCATGCTGTCGGTGACGTGGTCGGCATACATGATGACTTTCCCGTTCACGTTGCGGGCGGCGCGTCCGGCGGTTTGAGTAAGCGAACGGTGCGAGCGCAAAAAGCCTTCTTTGTCGGCATCGAGGATGGCTACCAAGGAAACTTCGGGCAAGTCGAGGCCTTCGCGAAGCAAGTTGACGCCCACCAATACGTCATAAGCTCCTTCGCGCAGGTCTGCCATGATTTTCACCCGCTCCAAGGTATCCACGTCGCTATGGATGTAGTTGCATTTCACGCCATTGTTGAGCAAATATTCTGTCAATTCCTCGGCCATGCGTTTGGTCAGGGTGGTGACAAGGGTTCGTTCGCCCTGCTCGATGCGTTGCTGGATTTCCTCCATCAGGTCGTCTATCTGGTTCATGCTGGGGCGCACTTCGATGACGGGGTCGAGCAAGCCGGTAGGACGGATGACCTGCTCTACCACGACGCCCTCGGATTTCACCAATTCATAATCGGCGGGCGTGGCGCTGACGTAGATGACCTGGTGGGTCATGGCTTCGAACTCGTCAAACTTGAGCGGGCGGTTGTCAAAAGCCGCAGGCAAACGGAAGCCGTACTCCACGAGGTTGGATTTGCGGGCGCGGTCGCCTCCATACATGGCGCGGATTTGGGGGACGCTGACGTGGCTTTCGTCAATGACCATCAGGTAGTCTTTGGGGAAGAAATCCAACAAGCAATAAGGGCGGGTGCCTTCGGGGCGATTGTCAAAGTATCGCGAATAGTTCTCGATGCCGGCGCAATGCCCCAATTCGCGAAGCATTTCCATGTCATACGTCACACGCTCTTGCAAGCGTTTGGCCTCCAGCATCTGCCCGCGTTCTTCGAACCACTCGACTTGCTTCCTGAGGTCGTCCTCTATCTCGTGGATGGCGCGCAAGGTATTCTCCTTGGTGGTCATGAAGAGGTTGGCCGGATATATTTTATAGGATTCTAGTTTGGAGAGGGTTATTCCGTTCACGGGGTCTACTTCGCAAATCTCGTCCACCTCGTCTCCCCAGAAAATAATGCGCAACAGCGTGTCCGAATAGGCCAGCCAAATGTCTACCGTATCTCCCTTGACGCGGAAATTGCCCCGGTTCAGCTCCAGGTCGTTGCGCACATAGAGGCTCTCCACCAAGCGGCGGAGAAAGACATTGCGGCTGAAGTTCTTGCCTTGTCGCACCTCGATGACATTGTTATAGAAATCCGACGGATTGCCCATGCCATAGATGCACGACACGGACGACACCACCAACACGTCTTGCCGTCCGGAGAGAAGGGACGAGACAGCGGCCAGGCGCAAGCGGTCAATTTCGTCGTTGATGGCCAAATCCTTTTCTATGTAAGTATCCGTGGAAGGCAGGTAGGCTTCGGGTTGGTAATAATCATAATAAGAAACGTAAAATTCCACCGCATTGTGGGGGAAGAAGGCTTTGAACTCGCTATAAAGCTGGGCGGCCAGCGTCTTGTTGTGGCTCAACACCAGCGTGGGCTTGTTGATGTTGGCCACCACGTTGGCGATGGTAAACGTCTTGCCCGAACCGGTCACGCCCAGCAAAGTCTGAGCGGGCAACCCTTGGCGGATGCCTGCGGTCAGTTGGGCGATGGCTTCCGGCTGGTCGCCGGTAGGGCTATAATCGGATGTCAGTTCAAATTTATTCATTTTATTCGGCTAAGCAACGGCAATATTCGGCAAAATCTTTGATATAAACAAAAAAATCGCTTACTTTGCGCCAAATAGATTAATTAATAAGTATGGAAAACGGAGACAAGGGGACAAGGTCTCGGCGTGGCAATGCCTTTGAGGCACATTGACGCGGTCTTTGAGGCACATTGTCCGCAGCTGCCCTCTGCTTGTTTTTCCCCAGTGCTCTCCGGCGTTTCCTAATATCGTAGAAAAACATGATTTGGAACGAAAGCATTGAATGCATGGATCGCGCAAGCCTTCGCAAGATCCAAAGTATCCGCCTCCGCAAAACCGTGGAGCGAGTTTATCACGACACCCCTTTCTATCGTCGCAAGATGCAGGAATTGGGCATCACACCCGATGACATCCAAAGCATTGATGACATCGTGAAACTGCCCTTTACCACGAAATACGACTTGCGGGACAATTATCCCTTCGGGCTTTGCGCCGTACCGATGAGCCAGATTGTGCGCATCCATGCCTCGTCCGGCACTACGGGCAAGCCGACGGTCGTAGGCTACACCCGCAAGGACCTGTCCGTCTGGGCAGAGTGCATCTCGCGCGCCTTTACGGCTTATGGGGCGGACAAGTCCGACATCTTCCAAGTGTCTTACGGCTATGGCCTGTTCACCGGCGGATTGGGCGCCCATTCGGGAGCCGAAAACATCGGCGCCTCCGTCATCCCCATGTCCAGCGGAAACACGGCCAAACAAATCACCCTGATGCACGACTTCGGCGCCAGCGTCTTGTGTTGCACGCCCTCCTATGCGCTCTACTTGGCCGACGCCATTGCGGATTCGGGGTTGCCGAAGGACGAATTCAAGTTGCGTATCGGCGCATTTGGAGCTGAACCTTGGACAGAAAACATGCGGCGCGACTTAGAAGCCAAACTAGGCATCAAGGCATACGACATTTATGGCTTGAGCGAGGTGGCAGGTCCCGGCGTGGGTTATGAATGCGAATGCCAACACGGCACGCACCTGAACGAGGATCATTATTTCCCCGAAATCATCGACCCCGTCACCTTGGAGCCTGTGGCGCCGGGCGAGACGGGCGAACTGGTCTTCACCCATCTCACCAAGGAAGGCATGCCCCTCTTGCGCTATCGCACGAAAGACCTGACTGCCCTGCACTACGACCAATGCCCGTGCGGACGCACTTTGGTGCGCATGGATCGCATCTTGGGCAGGAGCGACGATATGCTCATCATCCGTGGCGTCAATGTATTCCCCACCCAGATAGAATCCGTTATCTTGGAAATGCCCGAATTCGAGCCGCATTACCTCCTCATCGTGGATCGTGTGAACAATACGGACACGATGGAGTTGCAAGTCGAGGTTCGTTCGGACTTCTATTCGGATGAAATCAACAAGATGCTGGCAATGAAGAACAAACTGACTGCCCGCCTCCAAAGCGTGCTGGGATTGAGCGTCAACGTGCGTCTGGTAGAACCCCGCACCATTGAGCGTAGCACAGGCAAGGCCAAACGCGTCATTGATAACCGGAAACTGAAATAGAATCACGCCAACGCCCAAGTCAGCACAAAATCCGGATGCAGGCGATAATGAATCTGGAAAGTGCGCTGCAAGGCGGACTTATACTCGCAAGCATGAAACGTGCCTTGCGGTTGGGGGGTGAAAGGGAAGATGCGTAAATGCTTTTGGAAATCCACGCTTTCGGTGTCCAAGCACTTATACAAAACTTCCTTGGCCGACCAATGAAGCAATAGGCTCCACGTGTCGTCCCCCAACCAAGGCAATGCTTTCTCGTCCTCGCGCATGAACCGGGATGATACTTTATGCACACGCGGCCCATATTGCTCAATGTCAATGCCTACGGGGTTTGCACTCAATATGATGGCCACATAGCCCTTGGTGTGCGATATGCTGATATGGAAATGAGAATCCTGCAAATAGGGCTTTCCGGACGGAAGGTAAGCTATCTCATGCCCGCCACCTGCCATGCGGGCCAACAAGGCACGCACAGACAGCCACTCTTGCCTGCGATGAAACGCGGGGAAGCGTTGCTCCGCCTCCCCGACTAATCCACCGGGCAACAAGGCGCATAATTCTTCGTAAGTCTCGTCCATCTTCCAAATGCCCAGACGGAAATCCGAATCCTCTTGTTGCAAGAATAGTGACATAGCGCGGCTTATTCGTTCTTGGCATCGCCTTCTTCCGAAAAGGCGGGCGATGGGTGAATGATGAACTTCACCTTCAAGATGCGCCGATTATCCATCGCCAACACCTCAAATTCATAGTTCTGATACGAGATGGTCTCATGCAGCGCCGGGAATTCTCCCTTCAACTCCAGCACAAGCCCGGCCAAGGTGTCCGCATCGCCGGCCACTTCGTCAAAAATTCCTTCGTCCACCTTGGTTATTTTGTAGAAGTCTATCAATTGCGTCTTGGCTTCGAACACCCAAGTATGGTCGTTCAGACGGGCATAGGTGCGCTCTTCGTCATCATATTCGTCGCGGATTTCGCCCACTATTTCCTCTATAATGTCTTCCATCGTCACGATGCCCGATGTGCCTCCGAACTCATCCACCACAATGGCGATGTGTATTTTGTTTGCTTGGAAATCGCGCAACAACTCGTCAATCATCTTCGTTTCGGGCACAAAGTAGGCCGGACGTATCAAAGATTGCCAGCGGAAATTGTCCCCTTTGGAGAGATGGGGCAACAAATCCTTGATATACAACACGCCCTTGATATTGTCCCGCGTTTCCGAATAGACGGGGATGCGCGAATAGACATTCTCCACGATGCACTTCAACACTTCCTTGAAAGGCGTGTGGTACTCCAAATCCACCATATCGAGGCGGGAGGTCATGATTTCCTTGGCTGTTTCTTCGCCAAAGCGGATGATGCCTTCCAAGATGTTGTTTTCTTCGGAAAGTTCCGCCTTGTCGGTCAACTCCAAGGCGTGTGACAACTCGTCCACCGAGATGGAAGCGTGCCCTTTCTTGCGATGAAAGCATTTATCGAACAAGAGGGTCGAACGCACCATGACCGAAGCAAAAGGATAAAAGACCGAACGACATGCCTCTACCCCCGATGCGGCAAACCGGCAAAACGTCAGTGCCCTTTGGGCGGCAAACATCTTCGGCATGAATTCTCCCAATAGAAGGACAAGGACGGCCAATGGTATGGCCAACGCCCCAAATTGAATCCACGGAGAGAAGAAATGAAACGTATCTGTAAAGAAGAAATCGGCAAGCATGATGGCCGCCACATTCGCCAGATTATTTGTCACAAGCAAGGTGGCCCACAAGCGTTCGCCATCTTCCAACAATTTGGCAACCCGTTCGTCCGCCTTGTTTTTCCGTTCGGCCACGGCCTTCATGTCCGAAGGAGACAAGGAGAAAAAAGCTGTTTCAGAGGCGGATGAGAAAGCTGAAAGCAACAAGAACAGCACCGCGCACGCCAAGGCAATGATAGCCTCTACGGAAGGGGGGGTGACAGATGCGGCATCCAGCCAACCTGCCACCGAGCCTAAATAAGCATCTGAGTCCAAGATATTTCGTTTTAGTTAAACAATCAAAAAGGCAAATCGTCCGTCACGTCTTCGTGAACCGGCGCGCCTTGAGGGCGTGGGGAAGATTGCTGAGCCGTGGGTTGAGCCGGCGTGGTTTGCGCGGCATTTTTCGGGGTAAGCATTTCCATTGCATCCACAAAGATTTCCGTCACATAACGCTTGGCGCCCGTCTGGTCGTCATACGAACGGGTGCGGATTTTTCCTTCCACATACAACTTGTCGCCCTTATGCACGTATTTCTCGGCAGTTTCTGCCAATCCGCGCCACAACACCAAATTGTGCCACTCCGTACGTTCGGGCACTTGCGTGCCGTTGGACAAGGTATAACCGCGCTCGGATGTGGCCAAGGGGAGAGTGGCCACGGCAACTCCCGAATCCAAGTATCTCACTTCGGGATCACGTCCTGCGTTCCCCAACAATATTACTTTATTTACAGACATAACTATAGGGTATTCTTTGGTTATTTTGCGCCAAATTTACGCAGAATCTTTACATCCTACAAGTATCGGAATCCTTTTTTGCATGTTTTTCCCAAAAGGCATGCAACAGGCGGGGCAAAGCATAGTTGTCCAAATCGTCCAGGCGGACACGCAGATAGCCCGGAAATTCTTTCTCCGCCTCGCTCTCCGGCAAGCGGATTTCGTAGAAATTGGCATGGATAACCCGGTGGGACAACACGTGTTTGACTCCGCGAGACAAAGGCGTGACCAATGTCTCGGCGTGGCCTTGGCAAAAGTTCGACAAGGCATCGCTTCGCAAGAACTCTTCCGCCGCATAATCTTTGTCGGTCTCCAGCAGGGGAAATTCGAAGAGGTTCTTCCAAATATCATCTTCTGTCCGCTTGCGAATCAAGGTGTAATTGCCCATCCGCACGAAGAGGTAGTTGAAATAGCGGTCCGTCTGCTTCGTCTTGTGCTGCTTCACCGGCAGGGCCGAGATTTTTCCTCCGGCCAGGGCAGAGCAACTTTCCGCCAATGGGCAAAACATGCATCCGGGCGACTGGGGCGTGCACACCAAGGCGCCGAAGTCCATGATGGCCTGGTTGTAATCGGCGGGATGCTCTTTGACCAACATTTCTTGCGCCAGGGCGGCAAACGTCTTCTTGCCCAAAGAGGAATCTATCGGCGTGTCAATGCCGAAATAGCGCGCCAATACGCGGTAGACATTGCCATCCACCACGGCATAGGGCATGCCGTAGGCAAACGAACAGATGGCGGCCGCCGTATAATCCCCCACGCCTTTCAACGCCCGCACGCCCTGATAGGTCCGGGGGAAGACGCCATCCGGCAGGCTGCGCGCCGCCTCGTGCAAGTTGCGTGCCCTGGAGTAATAGCCCAATCCCTGCCAATGGCGCATCACCTCGTCTTCGTCCGCCTCGGCCAACGCCTTCACATCCGGAAAGCGCCGCACGAAGCGGAGGTAATATTCATAACCTTGCGCCACGCGCGTCTGTTGCAAGATGATTTCGGATATCCAAATCAGATAAGGATCCTGCGTGTCGCGCCAGGGCAATAGGCGTTTGTTTTCCTGATACCATGACAATAAAATAGTTCCGAACAAATTCATTTCCAATACGACAAATTCAGTTTACCATGAAAGACAGGCGAAGCCCATGCGTCCCCCGCGAGCCGCCTGCCGGACAGCAAATATAGGGAATTTATTCCTTATGCGCCAAATTTCGGGAGATGGCAATGCGCAACTTGCTTAACTCTTATTTTTTATCTACTTTTGCCTGCGGATCAACGAATAGAGCTATGATGGGAAATTGGGACCTCCTCATACAACAAATAGCCACGATGGCTTTCGACATCGTACTGTGGGCCATCATCCTGGGGACGATTGTGGTCATCGTATTGGACAACCGCAACCCGGTCAAGACCATGGCCTGGATATTGGTGCTTATTTTCTTGCCCATCGTGGGATTGGTACTCTATATCTTCTTCGGACGGAGCCAACGGCACGAACGCATCATCGGGAAGAAAGTCTACGGGCACCTGCTGCGCAAACCCATGGCCGAGTACTTGGCCCAGCCCGCTGCTTCTCTCCCCGCGTCTTATGCCTCGCTCATCTCGTTTTTCCGCAATGTCAACCAATCCCTTCCTTTTGAGGGCAACTCCGTCGAAGCCTATACGTCGGGCGCCTCGCTGCTGCAATCCCTGCTTCGCGAACTGCAACAAGCCAAGCGGCACATCCATGTTGAATCGTACATATTCGAGGACGATGCCATCGGGCGCATGGTGCGCGACGTGCTGATGGAAAAATCAAGAGCCGGCGTAGAAGTGCGGGTGATTTATGACGACGTGGGGTGCTGGCACGTGCCCAACCGCTTTTTCGAAGAGATGCGCGAAGCCGGCATAGACGTGCGCAGCTTCCTGAAGGTGCGTTTTCCCCACTTCACCAACAAGGTAAATTATCGCAACCACCGGAAGATTATCGTGATAGACGGCAGCATCGGGTTCGTAGGCGGCATGAACATTGCCGAACGATACATGAGGGGATTTTCATGGGGCATCTGGCGCGACACGCATCTGATGCTGAAAGGGAAGGCCGTGCATGGGCTGCAAACCGCTTTCTTGCTGGATTGGTATTTTGTAGACCGCACCCTGATGACCTCGGTCAAATATTTCCCCCGCCTCGACAATCAAGGCGCCTCGTTGGTGCAAATCGTCACCAGCGAACCGGTAGGCCCCTGGCGCGAAATCATGCAAGGCCTCGTCAAGGCTATTTCCAACGCAAAAAAATACTTCTACATGCAGACGCCTTACTTCCTGCCCACCGAGCCGATGCTTATCGCCCTGCAAACCGCAGCCCTAAGCGGGGTGGACGTGCGCCTCATGCTTCCCCAACGGGCAGACAACCGCCTGACGCACTTCGGATCCTGCTCGTACTTGGAAGACGTGCTCCAGGCAGGCGTAAAGGTTTATTTCTATCAAAAAGGATTCCTGCACTCCAAGCTGATGGTGTCCGACGACCTCTTGGCCACCGTAGGCTCCACCAACTTGGACTTCCGCAGTTTTGAACACAATTTCGAGATCAATGCTTTTATCTACGACTCCGATACGGCCTTGGAGATGCGCGAAATATTCCTCCAAGACCAACGCGATTGCCAACAAGTATTCTTGAAGAACTGGAAGAAACGCCCTTGGAGGCGCAAAGCTGCGGAAAGCATCGTCCGCCTGTTAGCCCCCTTGCTCTGACTGGAAAAAGCTGAAATTCACGCTTCCATACACCCGATGTTCTTGGAAACAGGGATGCGCCTCGAAATGGTTCTTTTTGCCATGCTCCAACACCAGTAGCCCGCCCGGCGCCAACAGGCCATGCTCCAACACCAAGTCGGGAAGCGTTTCCAAATGCTCCAACTCATAAGGCGGGTCGGCAAAGATGAAGTCGAAACGCCGGTTCGTGCTTCGGACAAACTTGAAAACGTCTCCCCGCACGGGCAACCAGTTTTCGGCTTTCAACTCCCGCATCACCTGGCAAATAAAGGCGTAATGATCCCGGTCTTTTTCCACCGAAACCACTTGTCCGCATCCGCGCGACAACAACTCCAAACTGATGCTCCCCGTGCCGGCGAAAAGGTCCAAGGCTTGCACGCGCCCCTCTTCAAAGTCCAGCCGGTTGGCCAATATGTTAAACAGATTCTCCTTGGCAAAATCCGTCGTAGGACGCGCCTTGAAGTTGCGCGGTATGTCAAACCGCCTTCCTTTGTAAATTCCGCTGATTACTCGCATACATCTTGTTCTTTTATCGTCAAGCAGTCCTGTTGTTGCTTATTTCTTGCAAATCTATGTCGCAGGCAGGAGACATCACATGCACGTGCCGCACGAAGGCCGCCAACTCCATCCGAAGCTCGTCTCGGCCCGTCGGCGCGCCGCAAAGGAAAAGTTCGTCCCGCTCTTGCTCGAAACCCAGCGTTTGCCAGGCATAGAGCAGGCAATAAACCCGATCCGATGTCCGGCCGCACTGGTAAGAATTGGCCAGCAAAAGGCGTCCGCCTTCATAGCAAAAGACATCGGCATATTCTTGATGCAAGTGGACATACATCTTCCGCGTATTCCCCAAGCGGCTCCGGATGGCAAAGTTTTCTATCAACGGGGATACCTGGGCATGATACCGGGCATTGGGATACAGGCCTTCCACACAATCGGATACGCTCTGGTCCATCCCGAAAAGGACCACTGCGTTGTTGGTATGCAAGACGTTGTAGCACACCCGTTCATGCTCCACCCGCAAGAGGTTGTGGTAGAAGACCGCCTCGGCTTGTTCTTCTTCAAAGCAATCCAAAGGCAGCAGGGTGTAACGCCTGGTAGCCATTAATACATGCACGCGCCGGAAAGGCTGACGAAGCCACTTCCATTCGTCGAATGCCAGGCGGAGGTTGGCTGCCAACGGGAGGGTTTCATCTGCCGCGCGCTCGTTTATCGTCATTGTGCTTTCCCCTTCGGCCAAAGGATTGAAGAGGGCAAAAGACAAGCCCTCCGCGCCCAAGCGGATAGACAAAGTGCATTGTTCGGAGTTCTTCAAATCTGTCATTCCCCCAAAGAAAATCGTGGTTAGTTAATAAGAATATGAATGTGAAGGAAGGGCTTCCTGACACATGCCTTCGCGGATGCTGGAGTAACATAAGTAAACCAACATGAGCACGCAAAGCAATAAAATCAAATTTATGACGGCCTTCATAACACGGGATATTCTTAAGTTTGCTATATTCGCATCGCAAAAGTAGGATAAAAATGCCTACGAAACAAGATTTAAAAGGAACAATTATGCTAACCGAATACTTAAAGTCCCAGATACGCGCCGTTTTTCCCCACGTGCCCACCGAAGACCAGGCGCGCGCCTTAGATGCTTTGTCCGCTTTTCTAGCCTCGTCGCAAGCGGATGCGGCTTTCATCCTGCGCGGTTATGCCGGCACGGGAAAGACTTCGCTGGTGGCCGCCCTGGTGCGCACGCTGGACCGCTTGGAGCAAAAGTGCGTCTTGTTGGCTCCCACGGGGCGCGCCGCCAAAGTATTGGCTTCTCATGCAGGGCATCCGGCTTTCACCATCCACAAACGCATCTACCGGCAACGCGCATTCTCAAACGACCTGTCCAACTTCGTGTTGAACGACAACTTGGCCGCACATACCCTTTTCATTGTGGACGAAGCATCCATGATTCCCAACGAAGGCTTGTCCGGATCCGCCTTTGGCACAGGACGTTTGTTGGACGATTTGGTACACTTTGTTTACTCCGGCCAAGGGTGCCGCCTGCTCCTGATGGGCGACCAGGCCCAGCTCCCCCCGGTGGGCGAAGCAGAAAGTCCCGCGCTCTGTGCCGGCATGATCCGTGGATATGGATTGGAAGTGGACGAAGCCAACCTGACGCAAGTGGTCAGGCAGGAAAAAGAATCCGGCATCTTGTGGAATGCCACGCGCCTGCGGCAAGCCATCGCGCAAGACGAATGTTTCAGCCTGCCCAAAATCCGCTTGACCGGATTCGCCGACATCCGCATACTTCCGGGCGACGAATTGATAGACGAACTAGAGACTTGTTACGGCCGGGACGGACTGGACGAAACGCTGGTCGTCACCCGCAGCAACCGGCGCGCCAACCTCTACAACAACGGCATCCGCTCGCGCATCCTTTGGCGGGAAGACGAGTTGGAAGGGGGCGACGTGCTGATGATTGCCAAGAACAATTACCATTGGGCAGGTTCCGATTCCAAAGACGGGAAAAGCGGGGATTTCATAGCCAACGGAGAGACCGCCCTTGTCCGACGGGTGCGGCGTACGCGCCAACTCTATGGATTCCGGTTTGCCGACGTCCTGCTCAGCCTGCCCGACCAAAACGACCGCGAACTGGAAGCCACCCTCCTGCTGGACACCCTGCAAAGCGACGCGCCGGCCCTGACGAGGGAAGAAAGCGAACGCCTCTTCCAAACCATCCTCCAAGACTATGCCGACCTGCCCACTAAGGCCGAACGCATGAAGCGCATGAAGGCCGATCCGCACTACAACGCCCTGCAAGTGAAGTATGCCTATGCCGTCACCTGCCACAAAGCGCAAGGCGGGCAATGGCGCAACATCTTCCTGGACCAAGGATACATGTCCGACGAATACCTGACGCCCGACTATTTCCGATGGCTCTACACCGCCTTCACCCGCGCCACCGGCACCTTGTATCTGGTGAATTATCCGGCCGGACAGGCAGAGTGAATATAAAGCCAAAAGCAGCGCAACCGTTCCCTTTTTTCGCCCAATCGGGGGGGAACCGGCTGCACTGCTTGATAAGCATGAAACGGCCTGCCTCGGACTTACTTCAGCAAGGAAGCCGGGTCAAGATGTTCGGATTCGATGTCTTTGAAGTAGCGGTACGTGCCCACTTTCAATTCTTCGGTAGCGGCGTCGTCGCAAACGATAATGCCTTTCTCGTGCATCTGCAAGGCGCTGATGGTCCACATCTGCATCACAGGGCCTTCTACGGCATGATACAGGGCGCGGGCCTTGTTGTGGCCATTGACGATAATCATTACTTCCTTGGCGCTGAGCACCGTGCCTACGCCTACGGTCAGGGCTGTCTTGGGCACTTTGTTCACGTCGTTGTCGAAGAAGCGCGAATTGGCGATGATGGTGTCCGTGGTCAGCGTCTTCTGGCGCGTGCGGGAAGACAAGGACGAACCCGGCTCGTTGAAGGCGATGTGCCCGTCGGGGCCGATGCCGCCCATGAAGAGGTCTACGCCGCCATAGGACTTGATTTTCTCTTCGAAGCGGGCGCACTCTGCATCCAGGTCGGCTGCATTGCCATTGAGGATGTTGGTGTTCTCAGGCTTGATGTCGATGTGGCTGAAGAAGTTGTTCCACATGAAGGAGTAGTAGCTTTCGGGGTGCTCTTTGGGCAGGCCTACATACTCGTCCATGTTGAAGGTCACGACGTTTTGGAAGGAAACGACCCCTTTCTTGTTCAGGTCGATCAGTTCCTTGTACATGCCCAGGGGCGAAGAGCCGGTGGGGCATCCCAACACAAAAGGTTTCTCAGGCGTCGGATTGGCGGCTTTGATTTTGGAGGCCACGTAAGCGGCTGCCCATTTGGATACGGATTGATAATCCGGTTCGATAATTACTCGCATAATTTTTTTGTATTAAAAAGGGTTAATGTCTATCTTTCTTCAGCCTGTCGGCCATGGCTTGCGCCAATTGCTCGCAACGCTCCTGCGCCAGCGGGGTCATTGCTTGCTTCATCTCCACGGGGTCGCCCACCGGTTCGAACTTGCCCTTCTCGGTCAGTTCGCCCATGCGCTTCACGGCCGCTCCTGCCCAGCAGAAGGAGCCGAAGAGGCCCAGATAGCGGTTCTTCACCTCGCGCAGCAGGATTTTGTCCAGCAGGGCTTCCACTTCGGGATAAATGTGGTTGCAATACGTGGGGCTTCCGATGATGAGTCCCCGGTATTTGAAAATATCTTTCAATATGTACGAAGGATGGCTCTTGCTGACGTTGTGCATCACGATGTGGCGGATGCCTTGCGCGGAGAGTTCCGAGGCGATGGCTTCGGCCATCTGCTCGGTGTGGCCATACATGCTTCCGTAGGCGATGACCACGCCTTCTTCGGCTTCATAGCGGCTCAGGCGGTCGTAGATGCCAGCCACGCGGGGGATATTTTCCGTCCACACCGGCCCGTGCGTGGAGCATACGGCTTGGATGGGCAATCCGTTCAGCTTGGCCAGGGCCTTTTGCACGGGGTTGCCATACTTGCCCACGATGTTGGAGTAATAGCGCGTCATCTCCTCCCAGTATTTGTCCAGGTCGATGCGCGTGTCCAGGAATCCGCCGTCCAGCGTGCCGAAGCATCCGAAGGCGTCGCCCGCGAAGAGCACGCCCTCCGTCTCGTCGAACGTCATCATCGTCTCCGGCCAGTGCACCATGGGGGTGAGGTAGAAGCGCAGGCAGTGGCGGCCCAGGCTGAGGAAGTCGCCTTCCTTCACCTCGTAGCGGTCGCCCGTCACGCCGTAGAAGCCTTCTATCATGCCGAAGGTCTGCTTGTTGCCCACGATGACCATGTCCGGGTATTGCTGCTTGATGAGGCGGATGGAGCCGGAGTGGTCAGGCTCCATGTGGTTGATGATGAGGTATTGGACGGGGCGGTCGCCGAGGATGGCGCGTATCTTTCGGAGGTATGCCTCGAAATAACATGCGTCCACCGTGTCGACCAGCGCCACGATGTCGTCGTCTATCAGGTATGAATTATAAGACACGCCGTTGGGCAGCGGCCACATGCCCTCGAAGAGGCGCTTCTGGCGGTCGTTCACGCCCACGTAGTGGATTTTTCCTTTAATCAAAGTCTTTTCGTTCATGGTTCCTTTTTTATATCACGCCACAAAGTTAATTGTTTTTCTTCATATTTCCGCATATTTTTTCCCTTGATATGTGTCAAGTTCGCGCATTCTGCGTTGGAGGCGGTGGGCGAACTCGTAATTCTTCAGCCCCCAATCGGGCGCCACGAGCAATTCCTTGGGCGATTGGGAGAGGAACCGCTCCAGCGCGATGCCCGGCCGCAGGCGTTCGATGTAGCCGACGACCGTCTCCAAGTACTCGTCCGCGCCGAAGAGGTGGAAATCCGCCGGGCATTCCTCATACTCGCGGGCCATGCGCGTGCCCCGGATGAGTTGCAACTGGTGCAGCTTCAGCGTGTCCAGCGGCAGGCGCGAGATGTCTTCCGCCTGCTTCCAGATGTCTTCCTGGGTCTCGCCCGGCAATCCCAGGATGACGTGTCCGCCGCACAAGAGGCCCCGTTCGTGCGTCCGCCGGACGGCGTCCGCGGATTCCGCCCACGTATGCCCCCGGTTGATGCGGGCGAGGGTCCGGTCGCAAGTCGTCTCCAAGCCATACTCCACCAGGACGAAAGTCCGCTCCTTCAGTCCGGCCAGGTAATCCAGCAACTTGTCGGGCATACAGTCCGGCCGGGTGCCGATGACCAATCCCGCCACGCCGTCCGCCGCCAACGCCTCTTCGTACTTCCGCTTCAAGTCCTCCAACTCGCCATACGTGTTGGTATAAGCCTGGAAGTAAGCCAGGTATTTCATCTCCGGATACTTGTGGGCGAAGAACCGCTTGCCCTCCTCCAGCTGGCGGGCGATGCCTTGGCCTCGGCGGCAATAGTCGGGGTTGAACGTCTGGTTGTTGCAATACGTGCATCCGCCCCATCCCTTGGAGCCGTCGCGGTTGGGGCAGGTGAACCCGGCGTCGAGGGAAATCTTCTGCACCTTGAAGGGGAAATGCCGCTTCAGGAAGGTGGGAAAGTCGGTGTATGGGGCAAGTCTGTTCATTGCGAAGGCAAATGTAGGGAAATGTATCGGATTATCCGCGCGCAAAGAGGAAATATTTTGCGGCGCAACAGGAAAATGACTGGCTTTGCAAGAAAATCATCGGGCATAAAAGAAGAAAAAAGAGGGCGCCTTCGCGCCCTCATGTGTGCCGTTTCCTTACGCCTCAGCCGATGCAGCTGCTCACGCCAAAGGCCGTGGCCACTGCCGAGACGACGCTCAGCAAGATTTGCAGGATGAATTTCCAGGTCTCTTTCTTAGTCATGGTGGTTGGTTAAAACATTTGCCTTTTTATTCTCATCAGTTTTTAGCCGAAGAGGTCCTCGTCCTCGCCGCCTTCGCCGCCGGGTGTGCCGGACGAGCCGCCGGAACCTTCGCCCCCGGTCGTCCCGTCGCCCGATGTGCCATCAGGACGGATGAATACCTCTGTTGAGCCGCCGTAGGAACGGGTTGCCGCCGTCCGCATCTCTGCGGTAGAATACTTTTCCAGCAGGTCGTTGTCCACGACGAG
>CALUOW010000043.1 GCA_944322365.1 uncultured Bacteroides sp. | reverse complement strand
TGATGAAGTATAAAAAGCCATAAAGCAGGATTCCCCCTATTCTTATAAATATGAAAGCGCGGATTTCGCGGATGGCACGGATTTGTCAGTAAGAAGACCATCCGTGCCGTCTGCGGAATCCGCGCCTGTTTTTTAAGGGGACGTGGGCTTATTCAGCCAGCTTCTCTTGCAGCGTGGGTACCAACAAGCTATGGTCGCGCAAGTCGTTGCGCAGCTTGTAAGTACCGTCCTTGTCCACCACGACGTAGGAGGGGATGCCATCAATTTTGAACTTGTCGCAGAGGTAAGCCCACTGCTTGTCGTTCAGGCGGTAGTGCTTGCCTTGGATGTCGGGAATCATCGTCTTGTATTGCACGATGGGCGAAGACTCGTTGGCAATGTAGATCCATACCAGGTCGTCGTGTTTCAGCTCCGTGGATTTCAGCGGCTCCGTAGCCTTGATGGAGGCACGGCAGGGGCCGCACCACGTGTTCCAGAAGTCCACGAACACCACCTTGCCTTTGTAGGGAGCAACGATGGCGTCGAACAATTTTGCCACAGGCACGTCCGGCGTCTGCTCGATGACGGCTTTGCCTTCGGCGGCTTTCAGTTTGTCCAAGGCGGCTTGCTGCATGGATTTCAATGCTTCCGCATAGAACGACTCTTCCGGTGTGAATGCTTGCAGGTCTGCATCGGTCAGTTCGGCAGCCTGTGCTTTGCGTGCCAAGGAGACAAACTTACGGAGGGAGGGGATGAAACCTTCACTGATGCCAGTGGCCTTCAGCCAGGCGTTGTCCGCGTAAGCCACGGCACCGATGTAATCACTGGCTTGCCAGCCCATCAGCAGCATGGGGTCGTTGATGTCGAAGAGTTGGGCCACCGCCGCCTGTTGCTCCGGTTTCAGCTTGTCGATGCCCTTGACGGGTGTCTTGAAATCCCAGTCGTTGTGCGAGGATCGGTAGTTGTGCTCCCGGAAGTAATCGCCTTGCATCATGGCGTTCACGGCCTCTTCCTTCAAGCCGAGTTGCAGAATTTCCTTGTCCAGCGGCAGCAGAGTATCGGCGGCGATGCTGTCCGAAAGAGCCTTATAGGTGTCGGTGACGTGGGCTACATAGTTTTCCGCGCTCATCTTGTAGTCGGCAAATTCACCGTTGTACAAGTTCATGGAATGCAGGGGCTTGTTTTCTCCGCTGTTCCACAGGCTGTTCAGGTTGGCGTAGGTGCCGGTGACGTAAAGCGGGCGGAAAGGAGGCTGGACGCCGTTCTCGCGCCGTGCCACAATCCAATGTCCCGTGGCCCGCATGTCGTAGTACAGTTCCACGTGCTCGCCGGGAGCCAGCCACAGAGTGGAGCCGCCCAATCTTCCTATGGCCATCAGGCCCTGCGCAGGTCCATATTGCTTGAACCTGAAAGTGGCCGTGCCCGTTTCGGGGTCAATGGAGGCCGTATTCTCCTCTTGGCTGCCCCACAGGGTATTGACATACAGGTTCAGTTCCTTCACCAATTCCGGACGGTAGTACAGCAGATGCACGTCCACCGTGGTTTCCCCGCTCTTGAATATGGGTTCGGGCACGGAGGCGTTGCCGTCCATAACCAAGGCTTCGGCGGGAATGCCTTCGGGCGTGTCATACGTGGCCTTGCCCGTGAGGTCGATGCCGTACAGCTTGAAGCAGTCCTCGCAGTCGGCCTCGATGAAGTCGAACTTCTTGGTGCCGAAGGGCAAGGGTTGGAAGGTCAGTTGGAAAGAAGCCTCGCCGGAGTCGGGCATCCAGAACAAGGAGTCGGGCGTGATGCCCTGAGCGGCGGTCAGGGCATATTTCTTGCCGTCGGCCTGGAGATAAGTCTTGGAGTCGATGCGTATCCAGTACCTCGGCTGGAAGTAGGCATCCACTTGCAGGATGGTGGCCGTGTCCGTCAGTTCCACCTTGACGATGTCCAAGGTCATAGTGTTGGAGGTCTCCACCAACGGGTTTTCCACCGTGCGGGGACCGCTTTGGCAGGCCGCGAAGGCCAGGGGCAACAAGAGTGCCCCGAAGTAATGTCTGATGTTCATTGTCGTTGTTATTTAGGCTATTGTAGTCTCCCCTTTCAAGGTCTTGCGTAACCTTTATTTATGCCGCCCATGCTTGCGCAGATATTCCAATAGTTCCACCGGGCGGTCTGTCTGGATAAGTCGCGCGCCCAAATTCTTCACTAAATGTCCATAGACAGCATCCGGATCGGTCAAGGCGGCATCATCTGTATAATTGCCGGACAGCCCCGCCCACATGCTGTTGAACCACGGCAGGCTTTTGCCTTCGAGCAATTGCGTCACCCGGAAACAGAACGCTTCTTTGTCGGCCGGAAATACCAGCTCGAAAGCCACCGGATGCAGCAAGTCAATGTAATCTTGCACCGCATGTAATGTTCCTTCGTCTTCCACCGTCACAATGGGCATGTAGAGAATGTGCTCCAAATACGGTCCGAGGTCCTTCTGCACCACAGCCGCAGGCGCATTGCCCTTCATCACAATCTGATCCGTGGTGCCGGTCTCTTCGAGCAAAGGATACACCTCGTCGAAGTAGCCGTATGCCTTATCCAAGTTTATCAGGATTTTCCCCTTCGCCAGCAGCAAAGCCTCGCGCAACGTGGGCACTTGATGCGTCGTCAGTCTGCCGTCTTTGTCCTTCAAGCGGAGTTGTTTGATTTCCGCCAAAGTCATATCGGCAATGCGTCCACGGCCGTTGGTAGTGCGGTCCACGGTGGGGTCGTGCATCAACACCAGTTGGTTGTCCTTCGTCTTCCACACGTCCAATTCCACCATGTCCATCCGCAGGCAGATGGCACTGTCTATGGCCGCCAACGAGTTCTCCGGCGCAAGGCTGCGCCAATAAGCCCGATGGGCCACCACCAACACTTGGTCCGTCTGCGGGTCCGACAAGATTTGCCGTATCGACTCCACCCGCGACGGCACCGGCGAGCAACTCCCCAACCACAAGCAGAAGAGCGTCCACCATAGAATGATGCCTTTTGTCGTCTTCATCGTTCCGTCTTTTCAATCAAGGGGCAGACGCTTCAAGCGTGCAACTCCAGCACGAACCGCGCCCCCCGCGTATATTCCGTATCCAACGCCAGGCTTCCGTTCATCTTCATCGCCTCCAACGAGCAGATGGGCAATCCCAGCCCGTCGCCTTGCGTCAGGTCCTTCACGCCGCTAAAGGGTTTGAAAAGATTCTCGCGCGCCTCGGCGGCAATGCCATTGCCCGTATCCGTCACCACGAACTGATGCGTATGCGCCCCGCGCTTCTTGAAGTCCAGCCAGATTTTGCCATCGGCCGGCGTATGTTCGACGGCGTTTTGCAACAAATGCAGCAAGACCTTGGACACGTGCTCGCGGTTGATGCCTACCGACAGCTTGGGCGCATTGACCGTCAGCGTCACGCCCGCTTTCTCCGTCCCCCGCACTTGCGCCATCAGTTCCTCGCAGAAGGCGGACACGTTCGTCTCTTCCACCGGATAAGGCTCGTTCAAGGAATCTTCCAACGCAGAAAGTTCCTCGATGTGGGCGGAGAAGTCCTTCAAAGCCCTCACGCCCGGTTGCCGCGCGTCCAGCGTATCCAGCGTGGGCTGCATTTGGGCGGAAATATTGTGGATGAACTTGGTTTTCAATGCGCTGTGCTCGTTCATGGCCTCCATCAACTTCTTCTGCTTGCGGGTCAGCAAGACAAAACGCATCAACGCCATGCCCCCCAGCACCAACGCGGCGGCCAAGACAGCAGCCAAGACGCACAACCCGATGATGGTGTATTGGCGGGCGGAGAGCGAACTGTCCTTCTCCTCAATCGTCTGCAAGCTGGCATCATACTGCGCCTTCAACGCATCATACTTCTCTTGCGCCGTGATGCCTTGTATGGAGTCATGCCACGCCATGTAGCGTTCGTAAGCGCGCGCCAGCATCCCGGCATTTCCCGCGCTGCGCCCCCTGGCAATCAGTTCTTTATAACAAGCCTCAGCCTTCGCATAATCTTTCTGCCGGGCATAACGGTCCACCAACTGGTTGAACGCCCCGTCGCCTTGGCTGTTCATCCCGAACGTATAATAGTAGTTGGCCTGCGTGTAGAGCAAATCCGTGTCCAACGAATCCACCCCCGCAGCTTCCGCCCAACCTTCCAGCTTGTCCAGTTGCTCCTTGGCGCGGGACGGATTGCGCAATTTGACGTACATGCGCAGCCGCTCCCTCGTCACCGGATAGCGCAAGGCCGACAGTTGTTTTTCGCCTCCCGTTGCCCCGCTGATAAGTTTTTGTTCGATGCCATACAACAGTTGGAAAGCCTCGGTATAAAGATTCTCCCGATGGTAGAGGGCAGCCGCCTGCACGCCGCAGGGCACGGCCTTGGCATATTGCGCGTCGGCCGCATAAGCGTTATAGGCTTGCAGGAACATATACCGGGCACGGATATATTCTTTTTGGGCCAAACTTTCTCTTGCTTGCTTTTGGAAATCATCGCCTTTCCCTTGCGCGGAAACAGGCTGGCAGAAATAGCATAAAGCTATGGAAATCAGGTAAAATAAAACTTTTTTCATATAAAAAGGTGTTTTGTTTGCCCGTAAAGTTACAACATTCTCCCATATCTTGTACGCCTGACGGCCTTTTTCTTTGCGAAAAAACAGAAAAATTGCCAGTGGCCGCTTCATCCCGCCGAGCGATACGGTGAAAATATCATACAAATCAAGCACTCAAATTCGTTCCAAGTTCGTTTTTTGTTCGTTTCTAAGGAGACGAACTTGGAACGAACATGGAACGAACTTGGAACGAACATGTCCCTACCCGTCCGCGCGCCCTCTTCAAGCATCGCACGAAAATAAAAATAGCTTACAACAAAGTTTCCCTGCGGATGGAGGGCAGAAAATATGGGGCGGACAATTGGTTTTCACACAAGATTATGGCGTGCAAAGTATAAGTTTATGGCGTTCCAGCCGTATTGGAACCGGGTTCCAGCCGTATTGGAACTAGGTTCCAGCCGTATTGGAACTAAGTTCCATCCCTACTGGAACCGCGCCATATATGACGAACCGGGAGGGTTGATTGCCGAGGGCATCGCCTTCAACCCGGTGGAGGATTACCGAAGTGGAAGACGTGCCGGGACATGGCGTATCCTTAGCGCGAACCGATATAGAGACAGAGCATACCAAGGAGGACTAGGGCAAGGTCGACGGCTTTGCTGCGGAGGTTCTTCTCGTGGAAGGCCATCGCGCCAAAGAGGAAGGAGACCACGACGCTGCCCCGCCGCACCATCGAGACGATGGAAATCATCGCCCCGTCCAAACTGAGGGCGTAGAAGTAGACAAAGTCCGCCGCGCAGAGGAAAAGCGAGATGCCCACAATGCACCAATCCCATCGGAAGCGGGACTCGGCACGGCGCGGCCACCACAGACACAGCAGCAGGGGGCACATGATGAAGACTTGGTAGACGTTGTACCACGCCTGCACCAGCATGGGATCGAACTGCTTCATCAGGTACTTGTCATACAGCCCGCTCAGCGCGCCCAGCACGGCGGCCAAGACGATGCAGCCTATCCAACGGTTGTGGCGGAAGTCGATGCCCTCTTTCTTGCCCGTCCGGCTCAGCAGGAAGAAGGAGAAGACGGCCAGCAACACGCCTGCCCATTGCCAGAGGTTGAGCCGCTCGCCGAAGAACAGCATCGCTCCCAACAGCACCATGACAGGGCGCGTGGCATTGATGGGGCCGACGAGGGTAAGCGGCAGGTGCTTCATGCCAAAGTAGCCGAAGGCCCACGACCCCAGCACGATGAAAGACTTGATCAGGATGAAGCGGTGTACCTCCCAACCTGCGGCGGGGACGTAGAACAGCGTCCCCTGCAATGTTTGCGGCGCCCAGGCGGACAGGGCGATGAAGGGAACGAAAACCAGGCTGCAGAACAGGGTGTTGAGGAACAGCACGGGCAGGACGGCATTGCCGCGCAGGGACTTCTTCTTGAATGCGTCATAGAATCCCAAGAGGGCGGCGGAAAGAAAGGCAAGTAGCAACCACATAGAAGGAACGGGGTTTAAAGGAAGATTTCATCAGGATATTCCACATCGGCCAGGAACAAACCCTCGGCGGGAGCGGAAGTGCCGGCACTACAGCGGTCGCGCTGCTCGATGATGCGACGGAAGCCTTCCATCGTCAGCTTGCCCCGTCCTACGTCGAGCAGCGTGCCCACGATGGCCCGTACCATGTTGCGCAAGAAGCGGTCGGCGCGGATGGTGAAACGCCAGGTCGTGTCGTCCATCTGCGTCCAGCGGGCATAAGAGACGCGGCAGTTGTTGGTCTTCACATCGGTGTGCAGTTTGCTGAAGCTGGTGAAGTCCGTGTATTCCGGCAAGACGGCAGCCGCCCGGTTCATAGCCTCGAAGTCCGGCGTGCGGAACAGGCGGCAGCGATACGGGCGTAGGAAAGGTGTCTTGGCGGTGACGACGAAGTAATGGTAGGTCCGTGCCGTGGCGCTGAAGCGGGCATGGGCGTCGGGACGGACGGGACGGAGACAATGGACGGCAATGTCTGGCGGCAACAGGCGGTTCAGCTTGTCGGCCAAGGCATCGGTGTCCAGCGGCGCGTCGGCATCGAAGTGCGCCACCATCAGCGAGGCATGTACGCCGGCATCGGTTCGTCCGGCGCCGGTGACGGGCACAGGGCGGCGCAGCAGGGTGGCCAAGGCGCGCTCCAAGCACTCTTGCACGCTCAGTCCGTTGGGCTGCACTTGCCAGCCGTGGTAGGCCGTGCCGTCGAAGGAGAGGTAGATGAAATATCGTTGCACGTTGTTTCTAGGTCTGATGTTAGTACGAAAACGGGGGCAAAGATACGGAAAAACACGGAAAGGCATTGCCGGAGCGAGGGGTTGTTGTATCTTTGCGCGACTTTTTACCTTATATAATAGATATGTATAACAAGAGACGATTATTCCCCCTGATTCTCGCTGCCTGTTTGTGCGGCGTCTTCGCCTTTGGCGGCTGCAAGAAGAAAGAAGACCTTTCGATGAAGATGAACGAACCGCGCAATATCCACGGCGTGAGCAACTTTGGCCGTACCTTTGGCGACCGCAACGACCGCCAACTGGCTGTGGCGCAAGCCATCGGCATCCCTCCCATCGCTTCGCGCGAAGCGGCAGAACGCCTGACAGGCCGGCTGACCTTTATCGACGACAACGAGCGTTATTCGGTGGACTCGCTTACTCATTCCATCCCCTATCTTATCCCCGGCGCGGCAGCCCTGTTGGACACCATCGGGCAAAACTTCCTGGACTCGCTGTCCTGCAAGGGGCTGAACCCCAACAAGATTATCGTGACCTCGGTGCTGCGCACGCAGAACGACGTGAAGCGTTTGCGCCGTCGCAATACCAATGCCAGCTCCAATTCCACCCATGCTTATGGCACGACTTTCGACATCAGTTGGAAGCGCTTCGACAAAGTGGAAGATCCCGACGGGCGCCCCATGCAGGACGTGGGTTCCGACACGCTGAAACTGGTGCTGGCCGAGGTGCTGCGCGACCTGAAACAGGCCGGGCGGTGCTACGTCAAGTACGAAATCCGCCAGGCCTGCTTCCATATCACTACTCGGCAAAAGTAGCCAATTCTTTCCATGCCTGTGGCAGATGGGCCACGATGTCGCCTGCCGTCATGCCAATCTGCCCCAATTCGTTGGCCGCCAAGTCGCCCGCCATGCCGTGCACGCAGACACCCAACGCAGCAGCATCCGCCGGCGCATAGCCTTGTGCCAGCAATGCCAACAGAATGCCGGTCAGCACATCGCCGCTGCCTGCCGTGGCCATGCCGGGATTGCCCGTGGCGTTGAAGCGGCAAGTGCCGTCAGGCGAGATGACAGCGGTATAGGCTCCTTTCAGTACGATGTGCACATCGGCATTGCGTGCCAAATCGCGCGCTCTTTCCAGCCGTTCGAAGGAGTTGCGGCACTTGCCTACCATGCGTTCCAATTCGACAGGATGGGGGGTCAGGATGCTTCCTTTGGGCAGGCGCGACAACAAGGCGCGGTTTTCGCCCAGGATGTTGAGCGCGTCTGCGTCCAATACCATCGGCGTTTCGCTGGTTTCGATTTGCTCCAGCAGCGCGGCGACGGTCTCGGGTTGGCGGCCCAGTCCCGGTCCGATGGCCACGGCCTGGTAGTCGTCCGTGTCGGTGGCGGTGGCAAAGCAAGTATCGCTCAGGTCTACTTCGGTCATGGCTTCGGGCACGGCTGTCTGCACAATGCCGTTGTTGCGGAAGGGCACGTGCACCGTCAGCAAGCCCACGCCCGATTTGAGGCAGGCCTTGGCGGCCAAGACGGACGCGCCCGCCATGCCCAGCGATCCGGCAATGAGCAGGGCGCGGCCAAACTTCCCTTTATGTGCAAACTTGTCGCGCGGCTTCAGCAGGAGTGCCATGTCTGCCGGTTCGGTCAAGGCATAGTCCGTGGAGAGGGCGTCGATGGCTTCCTGGCTCAGGCCGATGTCCAATAACCGCCATTCGCCCACAAACAATTCGTTCTCGGCAAAGAGGAAAGCCAGTTTGGGCAGTTGCAGGCTCAGCGTGAGGTCGGCACGGACGATGCAGGAAGATACGTTGAACGAGTTGTCCTCGCCCATCAGCCCCGACGGGATGTCTATGGCCACCACCTGGGCTGGCGAGGCGTTGATGAACTTCACCACGGCGGCAAACCCGCCTGCCAAAGGTTTGTTCAGTCCGATGCCGAAGAGGCCGTCAATGATGACATCGTCTTCCGTCAGCTTGGGGAAGACGAATTGCGACGTGACCTCGTGGAAGTCCACATCGGGGATGGCAGCCAACCGCTCCATGTTGGTGGCGCAGTCGGGCGACAATTCTCCCTTCGTGTTGAACAGGAAAGTCTCCACGTGCCGGTAACCTCTCTCCAGCAGAAGCCGTGCCACGGCCAAGGCGTCTCCGCCATTGTTGCCCGGTCCGGCAAAGATGGTGATGCGGATGTCCGTTCCCCAGCGGTTGGCGATAGCGGCGGTCAGGGCGCGGGCGGCGCGTTCCATCAAGTCGATGGAGGCAATCGGTTCATTCTCTATGGTATAGGCATCAAGTTGTTTGATGTCCGTAGTCGGAAATATCTTCATAGTGCGTATTCTTTTAATAAATCAGGCGCAAAGATATGAATTTCGTCTCAGAAAACAGGCTTCTGCCCGCCCGGCATTCGCTCAGCGGAAGCGGAAAGTGACCAGCACGCCTTTATGGTCGGTGGGCCAGACGCCTTGAGGCAGCAGGAAGGGGTCTTGCGTCTGCTCCTCCACCCGGCGAGATTTGCAGATGCTGCCGCGCGGGCCGAAGATGACGGCGTCCACCAGTTCGATGGCCGGATGGGGGTGATAGAATACGTAGTCGATGCGTTCGCGCTCGTCGGACTTCGGCGTCCATGTCAGCTTGTTGACCGGCACGCGCGGATTGTCGGCGGGGAAGGTGAAGCCCGGACAGGCCAATACGTCGGGATGGCGTTCGCGATAAGCATCGGCAAAGCCTGCATTGTCCAGCATCAGGGGCACCGTCCAAGGAATGATGAGCCCGTTGTGGTCATACAAGTCCTTTGTTTCGCGGATCCAGTCCAAATGCGAAGGTTCGTTGAAGTCTCCGCCAAGGATTACGATGTCGCCTTGCTCTACGTCGCGGCGCGCTTCGTCCAGAAAGCAACGGATGGCGTCGTCGCGCTGCGAAGCGTCGTTCACTTGCAGGACTTCGAGGACAGTCTGCGGCACAGGAATCTCTTCCCACGTCGAACCGTCGTAGCCACGCACGTTGTAGTAAGCATCGTTCAGGTAGTCCAGATGCGCCGTGTAGACGGCCACCGTCCGCCCGTGCACGTCGCATTCCATTTTGTAGATGCTGCCATGGTCGCCGTTTTCGGGGAATACCGTCAGCGAGTCCGTGATGGGATAGCGGCTCAGCAACCCCGAATCATAGCTGTAGAACGAATAATACGTTTCGCCGCGTTCGGCCAACGAGCGGACGATGCGGTCGCAAAAGCGCGTGCCGTGGTAGTTGCGCACTTCGCTGAAGGTGACAAAGTCCGGCTTCAGCCGTGCAATCTCGTCGGCAATCGCCTCGTATCCGTCTTCCACCATCGTGCCTTCTTGCCAGATGTTCCATTGCAGGACGCTGAACCCGTCCTTGTCCCCGCCACCGGCCCAAGCGGGGAGGGCTGCCAATAACAGCAGGCAACCCAGTAGCCAATTCTTTTTCATGTTTATGTTGTTTAAAGTTTGAACGGCTGCAAAAGTACAAAATAAATGTCCGGCAAGAAACTTTTCCGCGCAAAGAATAGCGTCAAAAGAACTCCTTAGTCCACGGGAAAAATCGGCAAGGTAGCTGATAAAGTTTAAACGCAGCCTAAGTTTATAAAAACGCACCGTACGTTTATATAAACGCAACCTAAGTTTTTATAAACGCAACCTAAGTTTAAACTTTCCGAGCGTACTTTAGCGGTTTTTCCCCGTACTTTGAGCGATTTTCCCGGCTACATCTCCAAGAAATCTCGTGGAAATCCCGAAAAATAGAGGTGTTTGTCCGGCACGATGCGCGCATAATAAAGGAAAATCCGTATATTTGCAGCAAATTGCATCACATCAATGAATCCTATACGAATAAAAGATAAACAATTCGCCGTCTCCATCCCCGAGGCGGACATCCTGAAGGAGGTGGACCGCGTGGCTGCTGAAATCAACCGCGACTTGGCAGGCAAGAATCCGCTGTTCCTCAGCGTGCTGAACGGCTCGTTCATGTTTACCGCCGACCTGATGAAGCGTATCGCCATCCCGTGCGAAGTGTCGTTCGTCAAGTTGGCATCCTACCAAGGCGTAACCTCGACGGGCAAGGTAAAAGAAGTCATCGGCATCAACGAGGACTTGACAGACCGCACCATCGTCATCGTAGAAGACATCGTGGACACGGGGCAGACCATGCAACGCCTGCTCGAAACGCTGGGCACGCGCCGTCCCCGCGAGATACACATCGCCACCCTGCTGCTGAAACCCGACAAGCTGAAGGTGGACCTCGACATCGAGTACGTGGCCATGCGCATCCCCAACGACTTCATCGTGGGTTACGGGCTGGACTACGACGGGTTGGGAAGGAACTACAAGGACATTTATACAGTGGTTAATGATTGATCATTCTTCATCATTAACCATTCATCATCAACCATTAACCATTAAAACAAATGCTGAACATCGTAATTTTCGGCGCTCCCGGCTCAGGCAAGGGGACGCAAAGTGAGAGAATCGTAGCCAAGTATGGCATCAACCACATCTCGACGGGAGACGTGCTGCGTGCCGAAATCAAGAACGGCACCGAGCTGGGCAAGACCGCCAAGGGATATATCGACCAGGGCCAGTTGCTGCCGGACAACCTCATCGTGGACATGCTGGCCAGCACATTGGACGGCCTGAAGGACTCGAAAGGCGTCATCTTCGACGGATTCCCCCGCACCATCGCCCAAGCCGAGGCACTGAAGAAGATGCTGGCCGAACGCAACCAGTCCGTCAGCATCATGCTGGACCTCGAGGTGCCGGAAGACGAACTGATGACGCGCCTCCTCCTGCGCGGACAGCAATCGGGCCGCGCCGACGACAACGAGGAGACCATCCGCAAGCGCCTCACCGTCTACCACAGCCAGACGGCTCCCCTCATCGACTGGTACAAGCAGGAGGGACTGTACTGCCACATCAACGGTCTGGGCGAGCTGGATCGGATTACGGGGGATATTTGCGAGGCGATTGACAAGGTGAAATGACGGGAATACACGGAATTGCACTATAAAAAGTGCAATTTTCCCGCAAAAGTGCACTGAATCCAGTGCACTTTTCGTATCTTTGCCTCGAAAAAGGAGAAGAAATGGAAAAATTGCAAGCCTACTTTGATACCTTGTTGAGGGATACCCCCACTCGGCACCACCGCTATATGTTCGACCGCATAGATTGGGAGAACCGCCTGGTGGGATTGGTGGGACCGCGCGGCGTGGGAAAAACCACGCTGATGCTGCAATATGCCAAAGAACGGCTGGAGCGCAACACGACATTGTTTGTCAATGCTGACGACCTCTACTTCTCCACCCGCCATCTGGTAGACCTGGCTGATGACTTTGTCAAAAGGGGAGGCCGGTGCCTCATCATCGACGAGATACACAAGTATCAGGACTGGGCACGCGAGCTGAAGTTGATATACGACTATCATGCAGGCCTCCGCGTCATCTTCACCGGTTCGTCCATCCTGGACATACACAAAGGGGCCGCCGACCTGAGCCGCCGTGCGTTGCTCTATCACATGCAAGGGCTGTCTTTCCGCGAATACTTACAGATGTTCCACAACATCCAGTTGCCCGTATTGACCTTGGATGACATCCTGCAACACCGGCTGGAATTGCCGCGCGATTTTCATCCCTACGCCTACTTTCCGGACTACTTGGCGCAGGGCTATTACCCATTCTCGCAAGAGCGGCAATTCGACATCCGCCTGCAACAAGTGGTTACCAAAACCTTGGAAACGGACATCCCCCAATACGCCGAGATGAGCGTCGCCACCAGCCGCAAGTTGAAACGCCTGCTCACCGTCATTGCACAAAGCGTGCCCTTCAAGCCCAATATGAGCCATATCGCCACCACGATAGGCATCAGCCGGAACAATCTGGCTGATTACTTTCTCTACCTGGAAGAGGCCGGGCTCATAGCCCAGCTACGCGATGACACCGGCGGCATCCGGGGGCTGGGCAAGGTGGACAAGGTCTATCTGGACAATCCCAATCTCATCCATGCTTTGGCCCACCAGACTGCCGACACCGGCAACCTGCGCGAGACGTTTTTCTTCAACCAGACCCGTGTCAACCACGATACCATCACGTCGTCCGTTGCTGACTTCCGCATAGGTTCCTACACATTCGAGGTAGGAGGACGAAACAAGAAACAGAAGCAGCTGCAAGGCATGGAACAGGGATATGTGGTAAAAGACGACATCGAGAGCGGTTATATGAATGTCATTCCCTTATGGCAGTTCGGACTGAATTATTAACTACATTATACAATAGGAAATCATGGCTGAATCCAACTTCGTAGACTACGTGAAGATATACTGCCGCTCGGGCAAGGGCGGACGAGGCTCCACCCACATGCACCGCGCCAAATACGTCCCCAAAGGTGGACCCGATGGCGGCGATGGCGGACGGGGCGGCAACATCATCCTGCGCGGCAACCGCAACTACTGGACGCTACTGCACCTGAAGTATGAACGCCACGTACTGGCCGGACACGGCGAAAGCGGGTCCAAAAACCGCAGTTTCGGCAAAGACGGCGAAGACAAAGTAATAGAAGTACCCTGCGGAACGGTGGCCTATAACGCTGATACGGGCGAGTACTTGTGCGATGTCACCGAGCACGGACAAGAAATTATCCTGCTGAAAGGCGGACGCGGCGGGCTGGGCAACTGGCACTTCCGCACTGCCACGCGCCAGGCGCCACGCTTTGCCCAACCGGGCGAGCCGATGCAGGAGATGAACGTCATCTTGGAGTTGAAGCTGCTAGCCGACGTGGGACTGGTAGGCTTTCCTAATGCAGGTAAATCCACGCTGCTCAGCACTGTATCGGCAGCCAAGCCGAAGATTGCCAACTATCCCTTCACCACGCTGGAGCCGAACTTGGGCATCGTGTCTTATCGCGACGGCAAGTCGTTCGTTATGGCAGATATCCCCGGCATCATCGAGGGGGCCAGCGAGGGCAAGGGCCTGGGCCTGCGCTTTCTGCGCCACATCGAACGCAACTCGCTGTTGCTCTTCATGGTGCCTGCGGACAGCGATGACATCCGCCGGGAATATGAAATCCTGCTGAACGAACTGCGCACCTTCAACCCGGAGATGCTGGACAAGCAGCGCGTCTTGGCCATCACCAAATGTGACATGCTGGACCAGGAACTGATGGACGAAATAGAGCCGACCCTGCCCGAAGGCATCCCGCATGTATTCATTTCCTCCGTCAGCGGGCTGGGCATCAACGTACTGAAAGACATCCTCTGGACGGAACTGAACAAGGAGAGCAACAAGCTGGAGGGCCACATCGAAAGCATCGCCCACCGCCCCAAGGACTTGAGCCACCTGCAAGAGGAATTGAAGGAAGAAGGCGAGGACGAGGACCTCAACATAGAATACGTGGATGAGGACGATGTGGAAGATCTGGAAGACTTCGAATACGAAGAAGACTGGGACGACCCAGACGAGGAGGACAAGCAGTGACAAATGACGGGTTACAAGCTACAAGTAAAAAAAGAATGCTGGAATACGGCCTTAACCGGTCGTGCCCCGGCATCTTCTGCTTCAGCACCACCCGTCACGGCGGCGTCAGCACGGACGCCTATGCCTCGCTGAACTGCACGCCCTACACAAGCGACGACCGGGATTGCGTGCGACGGAATCAAGAGCTGCTCCTATCCTCCTTGCCCCAGCGTCCGCAGGAACTCATCATCCCTTGGCAGACGCACGGCACGCGGGTGTTGACCATCGACAGCGGCTTCCTCTCCGCCGGTGAGGAACAGCGTCATGCCCTGTTGCAAGGCGTTGATGCCCTCGTCACCGACCTACCCGGTATCTGCCTTTGCATCTCCACCGCCGACTGCATCCCTGTTTTATTGTATGACAAGAAGCATCAGGCCATCGCCGCCGTCCATGCCGGATGGCGCGGCACGGTGAACTTCATCATCGAACACGCTTTGGAGCGGATGCACATCCTTTACGGCACGGACGGGGCAGATATATTTGCCGTCATCGGGCCGGGCATCTCGCTGGATGCCTTCGAGGTGGGTGACGAGGTATATGAGGCTTTCCGCCTCGCGGGCTTCCCCATGGAGCGCATTGCCCGCAAGCAGGAGAAATGGCACCTCGACTTGTGGGAAGCCAACCGCCTGCAACTGCTGGATTTCGGCGTGCCGTCCGCGGCCATCGAGACGGCAAGCATCTGTACCTATACGCACTGCGAAGACTTCTTCTCCGCCCGGCGGCTGGGCATCAGGTCCGGACGGATGCTGTCGGGAATCATGTTGAATCCTAAATAACGCATCATACTTATGTTTCATCTTACCCTTTCCACCGAATTGACCTCCCGCTGCCCCGAATATCGGGGAGCGGCCGTATATGCCGAAGTCGTAAACTCTCCCTTTAGCGAAGGCTTGTGGCAAGAGATTGACGCCTTCACCCAAGAACTGCGTGCCCGCGACACGGCAGACAGCATCAAACAGCAACCCGCCATCGCCGCCACGCGCGATGCCTACCGCCGCCTCGGCAAGGATCCCAGCCGTTACCGTCCCTCGGCGGAAGCTCTGCGCCGCCGTCTGCTGCGCGGACTGGAGTTGTACCGCATAGATACGCTGGTGGACCTCATTAACTTGGTTTCCCTCCGCACGGGCTACAGCATCGGCGGCTTCGACGCGGACAAGATTCAGGGCACGGAACTTTGCCTGGGCGTAGGACAGGCAGGAGAGCCGTTTGAAGGCATCGGCCGTGGCCCGCTTAACATTGAGGGATTGCCCGTGTGGCGCGATGCACAAGGAGGCATCGGCACGCCCACCAGCGATCACGAACGGACGAAGATGGATGTGGGGACACGACATATCCTGGCTATCATCAACGGGTATGACGGGGATGAACGGCGGTTGCACGAAGCGGCGGAGATGACGCAGGAGTTGTTAAGAAAGTATGCGGGGAGTGATGGCGGGGAAGTGGTGTGTGTCGGAT
>CALUOW010000042.1 GCA_944322365.1 uncultured Bacteroides sp. | reverse complement strand
CCGCCGTAGGAACGGGTTGCCGCCGTCCGCATCTCTGCGGTAGAATACTTTTCCAGCAGGTCGTTGTCCACGACGAGCCGTTGCGAACTGACATGTGTTCCCCACCCCGGACTGTGTAGACCAAATCGCCTACCTTGCCGGAAATCTTGTGGATAATGCCAGGACCTTTAGCCATAATTATAAAGTTAAAATTAAATAAAATCTATGAATGCAAACCGTTTCGTGTACATCACGCAACAAATATAGACATTTTTCCTCATATATGCAATAATCCCTTATGTCCCATATTCGTCCATTTCACCCCCCATACATCTCCCTTATTCATCCTATTCAAGTCTCTTTATGAAACGGAGGAGAAACGGAGGTGAAACGGAGGAGAAACGGAGGTGAAACGGAGGAAAAGGGGAGGAAAAGGGGAGGAGAAGGGGAGGAGAAGGGGAGAAAAACCCCGGTATAGTGCAAGTCCACCATCGAATATCAATAAACTATTGAATATGCGCAAAACATTTCTTCTGTCTATCCTTGGGCAAGCGCTTTTCTTTGCGTACCTTTGTCCCCCAATAACAATTGACCTTTTATGAGACAGAAACTCTTTACCCTCCTGCTCCTCGCCCTCTGCCTGCCCGCATGGATGGCAGCGCAAGGCAAGAAAGCCCTCACGCTGGAAGAAGTCGTGAACGGCGCGTTTTATCCCGAAAACATCTACGGCGTCATCCCCATCCCCGGCGACGGCGAACATTATTCGCAGATGAATGCCGGAGGGACGCAAATCATCAAATATTCCTTCAAGACTGGGAAACAAGTGGAAGTCCTGTTCGACGCCGCCACGGCCCGCGAGTGCCCCTTCAAGCGGTTCGACAGCTACAGCTTTTCGCCGGACGGCAGCGCCCTGCTCATCGCCACCGAAACGCGGCCCATCTACCGCCACTCCTACACGGCCGTGCACTACCTGTATAGCCTGAAACGCAATGCCGAGGGAAAGATAAACAACAAGGTGGAACGACTTTCGGACGGGGGACCCCAACAGGTGCCCGTGTTCTCGCCGGACGGGTCGATGGTGGCCTTCGTGCGCGACAACAACATCTTCCTTGTCAAACGCCTCTATGGCAACAGCGAAAGCCAAGTGACCACGGACGGGCGGCGCAACGAAGTGCTGAACGGCATACCCGACTGGGTGTATGAAGAAGAGTTTGCCATGGACCGCGCCCTGGAGTTCAGCGCCGACAGCAAGATGCTGGCTTTCGTGCGTTGGGACGAGTCGGCTGTGCGCTCCTACACCTTCCCCCTCTATGCCGGCGAGATGCCCCGCTACAAGGACTTGGAAAAGTATCCCGGCGCCTACACCTACAAATATCCCAAGACGGGCGAAGCGAACTCCAAAGTTTCCGTCCACACCTTCGACATCAAGAGCAAGGTGACGCGCACGCTGAAGCTGCCCTTGGATGCCGACGGCTACATTCCCCGCATCCGCTTCACCAAAGACCCCGACAAGCTGGCCGTTTTCACCCTCAACCGCCATCAGAACCGCTTCGACCTCTACTTTGCCGACCCGCGCAGCACGGTGTGCAAACTGGCCTTGCGCGACGAGACGGACACCTACATCAAGGAAGGAACTTTCGACAACATCCGTTTCTATGCCGGCCACTTCAGTTTCGTAAGCGAGCGGGACGGATTCAACCACCTCTATTGGTATGACATGAACGGGAACTTGACGAAGCAAGTGACCAAAGGCGAGTTCGAGGTCAAGCAATTCTTGGGTTATGACGCCAAGACCGGCGCCTTCTACTACGCCAGCAACGAAGGTAGCCCCCTGCGCCAAGCCATCTGGAAAACGGACAAGAAAGGCAAGAAAACCCGCCTGACCCCGCGCGAAGGCACCAACTCCGCCCAATTCAGCACGGACATGCGCTACTTCCTGAACCGCTACACCAGCTTGGACACGCCCAACGTCATCACCCTGCACGACAATGCCGGCAAGACCCTCGCCACCCTGCTGGACAATGCCTCCCTGCAAGAAAAACTGGCCGGATACGACCTGCCCGCCAAGGAGTTCTTCACCTTCCGGACCTCGGACGGCATCAACCTGAACGGATGGATGATGAAACCTGCCGGCTTTGATGAATCGAAGAAATATCCCGTCATCATGTATCAATACAGCGGCCCCGGCTCGCAAGAAGTATTGGACCGGTTCGGCATCAGCTGGGAGACCTACATGGCTTCGCAAGGTTACGTTGTCGCCTGCGTGGACGGACGGGGCACGGGAGGACGCGGCGCTGACTTCGAGAAGTGTACCTACCTCAACCTCGGCGTGAAAGAAGCCCGCGACCAAGTGGAAGCCGCCATCTATCTGGGCCAATTGCCGTATGTGGACAAGGAGCGCATCGGCATCTGGGGATGGAGCTTTGGCGGATACATGACCTTGATGAGCATGAGCGAAGGCACGCCCGTATTCAAAGCCGGAGTGGCCGTGGCTGCCGTGACGGATTGGAATTATTATGACACCATCTATGGCGAACGCTTCATGCGCACCCCGCAAGAGAATGCCGACGGATATAAAGCAGCCTCTGCCTTCGCTCGCGCCGACAAGTTGCATGGAGATTTGTTGCTGGTGCATGGCTCGGCCGACGACAACGTGCACTTCCAGAACTGCGCCGAATATGCCGAACACCTTGTGCAACTGGGCAAGCAATTTGACATGCAGCTCTACACCAACCGCAACCATAGCATCTTCGGCGGCAACACCCGGATGCACCTGTACACGAAGCTCACGAACTTCTTCAATGCGCGCCTGAAATGAGCGAACGAGTACGCAAGCCAGAATGGCTCAAAATCAGCATTGCCGCCAACGAACGCTATGCCGAGACCAAACGCATCGTAGAAAGCCATTGCCTGCACACCATCTGCTCCAGCGGACGGTGCCCCAACATGGGCGAGTGTTGGGGACGGGGCACGGCCACCTTCATGATTGGAGGAGATGTCTGCACCCGCTCGTGCAAGTTCTGCAATACGCTCACCGGCAAACCGCGTCCGCTGGATAAAAATGAACCGATGCACGTGGCCGAATCTGTCCGCCTGATGAAACTCTCGCATGTCGTGGTGACCTCGGTGGACAGGGACGACCTTCCCGACTTGGGAGCCGCGCATTGGGCACGCGCCGTCGCCGAAATCCGCCGCCTGAATCCGGACACCACCATCGAGGTGTTGCTGCCCGACTTCCAAGGAAAGAAAGGCCTCGTGCAACAAGTCATTGACGCGCGGCCCGACATCCTTGCGCACAACATGGAGACCGTGCGCCGCATCTCGCCCCTGGTACGCAGCGCCGCCCGCTATGACACCAGTCTGGAAGTGCTGAAGCAAATGGCCCAAAGCGGCATTACATGCAAATCGGGCATCATGGTAGGACTGGGCGAAACGCCCGGCGAGGTGGAGGAGTTGATGGACGACCTACGCGCCGTGGGATGCAAGATTCTGACCATCGGCCAATACCTGCAACCTTCGCGCCGGCACTATCCCGTGGCCGAATATGTGACGCCCGCCCAATTCGAGGCATACAAAAAGAAAGGATTGGAAAAAGGATTCGAACAAGTGGAGAGCGGCCCCTTGGTTCGTTCGTCCTATCATGCCGAAAAGAGCTTGCATCTTCTGAAAAAGTCGTGAACATTTCCCGCCGGCCATGCGTTTAGACGAAAAAGGTCTAAACACAATGTGGAAAATGAATCGTCGACAAGCCCTATCCCCCAAGTTCAACCTGTCGCTGGTCTTGTTGCCCGGCGTCATCGTGGTGATAGCCTGCCTCGTCATTAAGCGGGGGACATGGCTTCCTTTATGGGTCGAAGGTACTGTCTTCTTCGTGGCTTTGCTGCTCTTGCTGTTCGGGCGGAAATGGGCCGGCCTCTTGGACAAACGACGGCATCGGCTCATCCAAGTTCTCGAAGCCGCCATCGTATCGGCACGCATCCTGTTCATTTTGGTATCGGCACATGCAATCATCGCTTTGTTGGCATGGGGCTTTGCGTCGCACGCCGCTTGGGAAGCCGCCTTGTACGAATACATCCCCTTGGCCGTGCTGCTTCTCGCCATGTTGCTCAACCAGGCGGGATTATGTTACTTCAACCTGCGCCTGAAAAAAATCTCTTTCATTCCCATTGTCAACATCCGTGGAGATGTCATTGGCAAGAAGCCCTTGTTGGCCACCATTCTCCGCTCGGACAGGGAAGCCGTCTATCCCGTGGTACGCATCGCGCTCACGGCCTACCGCGACATGCTCTACCTTCTTCCCCGTCCGCAATCTTGCTTCAGCGAGAAGGGGAAACCCGACCTTCCCCTCGAAGGCTACCCCTTCTTTGGCGAGAGCATCGAACAAGCCGCCCGGCGTATCTTATGCCGCCTGATACCCGATGCCCCGGCACGCAACCTGCGCTACCACCTCAAGTATTACTACCGAAGCGAAGATGCCCACCGGTTGGTCTACCTGTTTACGCTCGATTTAAAAGACGACGCCCTCCTTCCACGTCAAGGCAAGCTATGGCCCCTCGTGCAAATCGGACAAGAAATGGGGAAAAATTACTTCAGCAAATTCTTGGAGTATGAGTACGAACCGCTGAAGGATATTATTTATACAAGAGAAAAATACAAGGAATCTTCGATAAATCCGGCAAGTGCCCCTTCCATTCCTTCAGAGACTTTGTGCGGACATATTCGTCCTCGCATGTGAGGTTGGCAGCTATGCACAAGCGCGTCTGCGGGCGGCAGGTACGGAGGATGTCCTCCAGCATTTTGTTGTTGCGGTAAGGCGTCTCGATGAAGAGTTGCGTCTGGTGCTCGGCATAAACGCGCTGCTCCAGTAGGCGGAGTTTCTTGGCACGCTCGTCTGCCTCGATAGGCAAATACCCATGAAAAGCGAAACTCTGCCCGTTAAACCCCGAAGCCATGACGCTAAGGATAATGGACGAAGGCCCTACCAACGGCACCACCTTCAATCCCTTGCGCTGGGCCAAGGCTACCACGTCCGCCCCCGGATCGGCCACGGCCGGACAGCCGGCTTCGGAAATCACTCCCATTGGCTGTCCCTCTTCCAACGGTTTCATATACCCGGAAATGTCGGCGGGCGACGTATGCTTGTTCAAGGGATAAAACGTCATGCCGTCAATGTCCGCCTCTCTATTTACCTTCTTCAGGAAACGGCGCGCCGAACGCACATCCTCCACGATAAAGTGGCGGATGCCGGCAATCACCTCCTTGTTATAGGCAGGCAGGACGGAATCGATGGGCGTATCGCCCAAGGTGACGGGCAGCAGATAGAGGGCTGGAATCATTTTCGTGCGACAGTATGACAGTTTTTGGGGGATATGTGGAGTAGCCAATACTTAGCAGAAGAGGCAGGGAAACAATCCCCTACTAACTATTGGCTACTACTCATGTAGGAACATTATCCGTAAATGATGTTTCCGTTCTCGTCCATGTAATCTTCCAGACCTTTCTGATAAGTGTTCATGGCGCGGAGGCTCATGCCCATGCTGGAGAACCCGCCATCGTGGTAGAGATTCTGCATGGTCACCTTGCGCGTCAGGTCGGAGAACATCACGATGCAATAGTCGGCACACTCGTCGGCCGAGGCATTGCCCAGGGGAGACATGCGGCTGGCAAAGTCGAAGAGTTTGTCCATGTCCTTCACGCCCGAACCGGCTGTGGTCATCGTGGGCGACTGGGAGATGGTGTTGACGCGCACGTGGTGCTCGCGGCCATAGATGTAACCGAAACTGCGGGCGATGGACTCCAGCAGCGCCTTGGCATCGGCCATGTCGTTATAACCGAAGAAAGTGCGTTGCGCAGCCACATAGCTCAGCGCCACGATAGAGCCGTATTCGGCAATGGCGTTCAGCTTCTTGGCCGATTGTATCATCTTGTGGAAAGAGATGGCCGAAATGTCCAGCGTCTTGCCCAGCATATCATAATCCAAATCGTCATAGGTACGTTTCTTGCGCACGTTGGGAGACATGCCAATGGAGTGGAGCACAAAGTCCACTTGGCCGCCCAGCACCTCCATCGAACGCTTGAAGACGTTTTCCAAGTCTTCCACGCTCGTGGCATCGGCAGGGATAACCTCGGCATTCAACTTCTCGGACAAGGCGGACACCTGTCCCATGCGCACGGCCACCGGCGTATTGGACAATGTAATCGTGGCGCCCTCCTCGACGGCCCGTTCGGCCACCTTCCAAGCGATGGATTGCTCGTTCAGGGCACCGAAAATGATACCCTTCTTTCCTTTCAACAAATTGTAACTCATAGTCGTATTAACTTAAATTGAGGCTGCAAAGATAGGAAGAATCTGCGTAAATCGTATCTTTGCAACCCGAAAATAAGCATTTAAAGGATTTATAAGCAATGAAGAAACTCATTATCTTCGACTTGGACGGCACTCTGCTGAACACCATCGCCGACCTGGCACAAAGCACCAACCATGCCCTCCGTACCCTGGGATACCCCACGCACGAGGCTTCCGCCTACCCCCGGATGGTGGGCAACGGCATCAACAAACTCTTCGAACGCGCCCTGCCCGAAGGCGAGAAGACACAGGAAAACGTGCTGCGTATGCGCGCCGAGTTCATACCATATTATAATATCCACAACGCCGACCTGAGCCGCCCCTATCCCGGCATCCCCGAACTATTGGCATATCTGCAACATAAAGGCATCCAAGTGGCCGTCGCCTCCAACAAGTACCAGGAAGCCACTACGAAACTCATTGCCCATTACTTCCCCGGCATCCGCTTCGCCGCCGTGCTGGGGCAACGCGAGGGCATCCCGGTCAAACCAGACCCCGCCATCGTGCATGACATCCTGAAGGAAACAGGAATCCGTCCCGAAGACGTGCTCTACGTGGGCGATTCGGGCGTAGACATGCAGACGGCGCGCAACGCAGGCGTCGAGGCTTGTGGCGTCACCTGGGGCTTCCGTCCACGCACAGAACTGGAAGTTGAGCAGCCTGCCCGCATCGTGGACAAAGCGGAAGAAATCGTGAAACTTATCTAAATGGATTCCAAGGGAAGGCAACCGGCTGCAATCTTCCATGTCATTCGCAGAGCCGGTTTGTTTCCTATATTTCTTGCTTTGTGATAAGCCGGTTTCTTTTCGATTATCTTCAGCCTAAAAAAGATGCACATCTTTTAGGGTAAAGATATAGTTCTTCTGCTGATTCGGCAAGTTTTGCCAGCAGAAAGCGAAACTTAATCAAAGCAAAAACATCAATAGCACCTGTGCTATAACTACCCGCAGGAACATGCTTAAGGGATAGACCGTCGCATAGGCCACCGAAGCATTGTCGCCCGGCAGGATGTCGTTGGCATAGTTCAACGCCATAGGGTTGGCCATGCTTCCGCAAAGCATTCCCACTGTAGAACCAAAGTCTGTTTTCATTGCTTTGAAAGCTATTGCGCCCACTATCAGTACCGGCACCAGCGTCAGTACGAAGCCTGTGCCTATCCACAGCAGTCCTTCGGGGCGAAACACAGTCTCGAAGAAGTGCGCGCCTGCATCCAGTCCCAAGCAGGCCAGGTAGAGCGAGAGGCCCAGGGAGCGAAGCATCAAGTTGGCGCTGCGTGTGGTGTAGGTAATCATGTGCAGGCGTGGCCCGAACGTGCCGATGAGGATGCCCACGATGATGGGGCCTCCTGCCAAACCTAGCTTGATGGGCGCGCTGATGCCCGGCAGGGAGATGGGGATGGCGCCTGCCATCAGGCCCAGCACGATGCCGATGAAGACGGCCACCAGGTTGGGTTCCTTCAGGCTTTTGACGGCATTGCCCAGCACGCGCTCTACGTTGTGCAAGGCGGCTGCTTCTCCCACTACGGTCAGGCGGTCGCCCATCTGGAGGCGCAAGTCGGCCGTGGCCAGCAGTTGCACGCCGCTGCGGTAGATGCGGGTGATGTTCACCCCGTAGCTGTTGCGCAGGTGTAGGGAACCCAGCTTCCGGCCATTCAATTCGGGGCGGGTCACGACGATGCGTTGCGAGATGAGCTGGCTGTCTATGGCATTCCAATCGATGTCTTTCTTATTCCAATCCGTGTGCTCTTGCTCGCCGAAGAGGACGGTCAGCGTCGGGGCATCCTTTTCGGGCGTGAGCACCAAGAGACGGTCTCCCT
Organism: uncultured Bacteroides sp.; assembly: GCA_944322365.1. Lineage (GTDB taxonomy): Bacteria > Bacteroidota > Bacteroidia > Bacteroidales > Bacteroidaceae > Bacteroides. Next base: position 7,810 of record CALUOW010000042.1, on the reverse strand, counting down.
CATGAATAATGGTGTCCGACGTGGGGATGGTCACTTTGCCGTCCCGCCACAGGCGCGAGATGACGAACTTGGCGTAGTGCAGCCCGCCAATCTCCTTGATGCTCTTGCCGAAGATGGCAGGGTTGTGCACCTGGAAGGCGGCGATATAGGGCTTGTTCACGTTCTCTTTCTCCTTCTCCTGCAAGTCCTCCTTGCGGGCCAGGAACTTGCGCATCAGCAAGATGGCGAGGATGACGCCCACCACGCCCAGCGGATAAGTGACAGCGCATCCCAAAGCCGGCGGGGCAGCATCCATGCCCAGTTGCTTCAACGTCTGTTGGGCCGCGCCGAGAGCCGGGGTATTAGTTGTGGCCCCGCAGAGGATGCCCACCATGTCCGGCAACGAAATGCCTAAGCCCAGACTGCCTAACAAGGCCATCAGCGTGCCCACCAGCACCACGGCGATGGCCAGCATGTTCAGCCGCATTCCTCCGCTGCGGAAGGAACTGAAGAATCCGGGACCCACCTGCAAGCCCAAGGCGTAGACAAACACCACTAGGCCGAAACTTTCCGCATAGGTCAGCATCTGCGGGTCGATTTGCAAGCCCAGATGCCCGGCCAATATACCGGCAAAGAATACGAACGTAACGCCCAGCGATACGCCCAAGATGCGTACCTTGCCCAATCCCAACCCGATGGCGGAGATGAGCGAAAGCACCGCGAGCGCTTGCAAGGCCGTGTGCTCCACAAACAAACTATATAACCAATCCAAAGTTGTGTCAGATTAAGATTTGATACCTTGTTCCTTTGCTTTCTTCAGCTTGCGCCGCTCGCGCACCACCTCGATGATGGCGGGCAGGATGGAGATGACGATGATGGCCACCACCAGAATCTTCAGGTTCTCTTGCACGAAAGGCAGGTCGCCGAAGAAATAGCCCGCATAGCAGAAGAGAGCCACCCACAGGGCGCCGCCCACCACGTTGTAGAGCATGAAGTAATAATAGTGCATCTTGCCCATCCCGGCTACAAACGGCGCGAACGTGCGCACAATGGGGACGAAGCGGGCGATGATGATGGTCTTGCCGCCGTATTTTTTATAAAAGTCATGGGTTTTGTCTAGATAACTTTGCTTGAATACCTTGGAATTGGGATTGCTGAACAGCCTTTTCCCGAAGTAATGCCCGATGGCGTAATTGCTTGAGTCGCCCAAGACGGCCGCTGCAAACACTATCAGCGCCAGGATGTTCACCTCCAGCGGCATATTGGGTTGGGCGGCAATGGCTCCCGCCACAAACAACAAGGAGTCGCCCGGCAGGAATGGAGTAACGACAAGGCCCGTCTCGCAGAAAATCACCACGAACAGGATGGCATACGTCCACATGTGATATTGCTGCACGATGTTAATCATGTGCACGTCGATGTGCAGGATGAAATCAATGATAAAATCCATGTTACTATAAATTTTATTTCCAAGCCAATCAATCAAAAAAGGCGACCGCAATGTAAACTTGCAGCCGCCCATCCTGATTCTTTCCTTGTAGTGGATACGAGAATCGAACTCGTGTTCCATGCGTGAGAGGCATGTGTCCTAGCCGCTAGACGAATCCACCAACTTTATCAATCACTAATATCGTACACCCTCAGGGATTCGAACCCTGGACCCACTGATTAAGAGTCAGTTGCTCTACCAACTGAGCTAAGAGTGCATTTCTGTCCGCGGAAGCGGGGGGATTCGAACCCCCGGTACGGAAATACCCGTACGTCAGTTTAGCAAACTGGTGGTTTCAGCCACTCACCCACACTTCCTTTGTGACCAGCATTTTTTCAAATGCGGTGCAAAGGTAGGCAAAGTTTTGGAATGTGCAAACCTTTTGCGCATATTTTTTTCAAAAAAATCTTTTTATGGGGGAAATGGGGTGTAAATCAGGCAAAAAAACTATCTTTGCAAAAACTTACCTCAAACGCATGGACACATTATTAAAAGAGACTATCAATGAGAGCGTCAATCGGCGTTATCCGGAGATGGACACGGAGAGCCGCCAGCTATTGGCGCAAATAGCCATCCGCAAGGACATGGAGAAGGGGGAAATCCTGCTGAAGGAAGGCCAGGTCAGCCAGCACTTTGTCATTGTGGGAAAAGGGATGGTGCGTCAATTCTATTATAAAAACGGGAAAGACGTCACCGAGCACTTCTCCTACGAAGGCGACATCGTCATCTGCATCGAAAGCGTCCTCAAGCAAGAACCCACCCGCCTGATGGTGGAAGCTTTGGAAGCCGGGACCATCTATTTAATCCCGGCCGACAAGTTGCTGAAGCTATCGCGCGCCTCGTGGGAAGTCAACATGTTCTATCGGAAGATGCTGGAATACAGCCTCATCGTGTCGCAGGTGAAAGCCGATTCCTGGCGTTTCGAGGCGGCGCGCGAACGCTACCTGCATTTGCTGAAAAACCAACCAGAGGTCATCCAACGTGCCCCCTTGGCTCACATCGCTTCCTACCTGCTGATGACGCCGGAGACATTGAGCCGCGTACGGGCAGGAGCCTTATAGGAGAGGCGTTGGCAAAGAGGACTATTGACGCCCGCACGCCGAGACATTGTGCCCTGCTCGCCGAAGGATTGGCAAACGGGGGGAGAAACATTACAGATAATTACGTTATAGAATCATGCTTGAAAAATCTGCCAAAATCTACGTGGCCGGCCATCATGGCTTGGTAGGCTCGGCCATTTGGAGCAACCTCTTGCAACGAGGATATACCAACCTGGTGGGAAAAAGCCACCAAGAACTGGATCTGCTGGACGGGGTGGCCGTCCGGAATTTCTTTGACGAAGAGCGTCCCGATGCCGTGGTGCTGGCTGCCGCCCACGTGGGGGGCATCTTGGCCAACCTGCAATACCGCGCCGACTTCATCTACCAGAACCTCCAAATCCAGCAAAACGTGATAGGCGAGAGCTACCGGCATGGGGTGAAGAAGTTGCTCTTCCTGGGCAGTACGTGCATCTATCCGCGTGAGGCTCCCCAGCCCATGAAAGAAGATTGCTTGCTGACATCTCCTTTGGAGTATACCAACGAGCCGTATGCCATCGCCAAGATAGCCGGCCTGAAGATGTGCGAGAGCTTCAACCTCCAATACGGCACCAACTACATTGCCGTCATGCCTACCAATCTCTATGGACCCAACGACAACTTCCATTTGGAGAACAGCCATGTGTTGCCCGCCATGATACGCAAAATCCACCTGGCCAAATGCTTGAACGAAGGCGATTGGGATGCTGTGCGCAAAGACTTGGATCTCCGCCCCGTGGAAGGCGTGAAAGGCGGCAACACCCAAGCAGAGATTTTGGAGAAGCTGGCCAAGTTCGGCATCACGCCGCAAGCAGTGACCCTATGGGGTACCGGCACGCCGCTGCGCGAATTTCTGTGGAGCGAAGAGATGGCCGACGCCAGTGTGTATGTATTATTAAATGTAGACTTCAAAGACACTTATGACCCGGCTTGCAAGGAAATTCGCAACTGCCATATCAACGTAGGCACGGGCAAGGAACTCAGCATCCGCGAAGTGGCGGAGAAAATCATGCAGGAAATCGGATTCAAAGGAGAATTACGTTGGGATGCTTCCAAACCCGACGGCACCTTGCGCAAACTGACCGATGTCAGCAAACTGCACGCTTTGGGTTGGCATCATCAAATAGAGATAGACGAGGGCATCCACCGGTTGTACGAGTGGTACCTGAAGGGGATTTGCATCAATCACAAAGAGGATAAATGAGAATTTATAAGTTGACAAGGGGACGAGTTAACGAGGCAACGAGGCCTGTTAGTAAACAGATTTACAAGTGATAAGCCCTGTCCTCGTAGTCTTGTTAACTTGTCAACTCGTCAACTAAATTATCATTTACCGATACTGTATCATTCTGCTGATATACTTCCCGATGATGTCAAATTCGATATTCACCACGCTGCCCACTTTGATGGCATGGAAGTTGGTATGCTCGAAGGTATAAGGAATGATAGCCACTTGGAAGGTATCGTCCGTCGGGTTGCAGACAGTCAGGCTGACTCCGTTGACAGTGACGGAACCCTTGTCCACGGTGATATAGCCACGCTTGGCCATCTCCTTGTCGAAGGCATAGCGGAAGGTGAAGTAATAGCTGCCATCGGCATCTTCCACCGCCGTGCACGTGGCGGTTTGGTCTACATGGCCTTGCACGATATGCCCGTCCAGCCGCCCGTTCATCAGCATGCTGCGCTCCACGTTCACCTCGTCGCCTACTTTCAGCAGCCCTAGGTTAGAGCGATCCAATGTTTCCTTCATGGCAGTCACCGTATAAGTATTGTCCGCCAACTCCACCACCGTCAGGCATACGCCGTTGTGCGAAACGCTTTGATCGATTTTCAATTCGTCCACAAAAGAGCATGTGAACGTGAAGTGTACATTCTCTTGGTCCTTGACCATTGCCACCAGCGTGGCGCATTCTTCTACTATTCCAGAAAACATAATCATTAAACTTTTAAACCGGGGACAAAGATACAAAAGCAATGAAAATATCGGCGAAAATCATCGTTATTTTCTATCTTTGCAACCGCAACTTCTTAGTAATCCCGTAATCCTTAATATATAAATATGATATGCTTGTAACCCTGATTATCCTTGCGGCATCTGCCGTTTTCTTCATGTCGGGCAAAGTTCGTTCGGATCTCGTGGCGTTGTGCGCGCTGACAGCCCTGCTTGTTTTTCAAATACTGACGCCTGAAGAGGCTTTGTCCGGCTTCTCCAATTCTGTGGTCGTGATGATGGTGGGACTTTTTGTCGTGGGAGGCGCTATCTTCCAGACTGGGCTGGCCAAGATGATCAGCGCGCAGTTGTTGCGCTTGGCGGGTAAAAGTGAATTGCGGCTCTTTCTGCTGGTCATGGTGGCTACGTCGGCCATCGGGGCGTTTGTCAGCAACACGGGCACAGTGGCGCTGATGCTTCCCATCGTAGTCAGCCTGGCTGTCAATGCCGGAGCCAATCCCAGCCGTTTGCTGATGCCGTTGGCTTTTGCCGGCAGCATGGGAGGCATGATGACGTTGATTGGCACGCCGCCCAACTTGGTCATACAAGATGTGTTGACCCATGCAGGTTATGAGCCATTGTCGTTCTTCTCGTTCTTGCCCGTAGGCATTTTGTGCGTGGCCACTGGCACCGTGGTGTTATTGCCGCTCACGAAATGGTTCTTGTCGAAAAAGCGCAAGGAGAATGAGGCAAGCGTTTCGGGAAAATCGTTGAGCCAATTGGTGCAAGAGTATGGGTTGTCGGACAATCTGTTTCGCCTGCAAGCCGGCATTGGTTCGACCATTGTCGGGCAAACCGTGGCGGAGCTGGATGTGCGCCGCCGTTATGGATTGAACATATTGGAAGTGAGGCGTGGCGAAGGCTCGCAGCACCGTTTCCTGAAGACCGTCACTCAACACCTTGCCTCGGCGGATACGGTAATCCAGACAGGAGACGTGATGTACGTGCAGGGCCGTGCTGCCGACATCAACCGCTTGGCGGACGACTACCAACTGAAGTTGATGGACGGGCACGCTACGGAAGAAGCTGCCGGCGAGGGGCGTTCGCTGGATTTTTATGACATCGGTATTGCCGAAATCGTGCTGATGCCTTCGTCCGACCTTATCAACCAGCGGGTAAAAGAAGCCGGATTCCGCGACAAATTCAATGTCAACGTATTGGGCATACGCCGGAAAAAGGAATATTTGCTGCAAGATTTGGGACGCGAACGCATGCACAGCGGCGATGTGCTGTTGGTGCAAGGCGCATGGCAGGACATCGCCCGGTTGAGCCGGGAAGATGAAAACTGGGTGGTGCTGGGGCAACCGTTGAAGGAAGCCGCCAAGGTGACATTGGATTATAAAGCTCCCGTAGCAGCCGTCATCATGCTGCTGATGGTGTGCATGATGGTGTTCGACTTCATCCCCGTGGCACCGGTCACGGCCGTCATCATTGCTGCCTTGCTAATGGTGCTGACCGGCTGTTTCCGCAATGTGGAGGCCGCTTATAAGACTATCAATTGGGAGACCATCATGCTCTTTGCCGGCATGTTGCCCATGTCCATTGCCTTGGAGAAGACGGGCGCATCCGCTTATATCTCCAACACCTTGGTCAGCGGATTGGGAGACTACGGGCCGTTGGCATTGATGGCGGGCATCTACTTCACCACGTCGCTCATCACCATGTTTATCAGCAATACGGTGACTGCCGTGCTTATGGCGCCCATTGCCCTGCAAAGCGCGTTGCAGATAGGCGTCAGTCCTGTGCCGTTCTTATTTGCGGTGACGGTGGCGGCCAGCATGTGCTTTGCTTCGCCTTTCTCCACGCCGCCCAATGCGTTGGTGATGCCGGCAGGACAATATTCTTTTATGGATTACATCAAAGTCGGCTTGCCGTTGCAGGTCATCATGGGCGTCGTGATGGTATTTGCACTTCCCCTGCTATTCCCTTTCTGACAGGCATATCATCCAGTAATACAGAGGGAAAGGTGAAATATCCGCTCCCCGAAATACCTGCCTTCCGCAGGGGGAGGCATACAACGAAAAAACGGAAGCTTTTCACAAAGCCTCCGTTTTCAGTCTTCAATAGGTATTAGTTTTTTTTAAGGTAAAAAGATTGTTTTCAGGATAACGATGCAAATATAGGCCCTTTTGAAGGCACAAACCAAATAAAAAAATATGTCCTATAACACATTTTCAAAAAACATTTGGTTTTATTTCATTTCAAAGGGGGATTTTTGTATCCCCAAGGATTTCATGGGACAAAGATAAGCATTATTGGCTCTCCTTGTACAGAAAAACCTTGGAAGATTCTTTTTCCCCCCGGATTTTTATTTGTCGGCCGGATAGCCTTCGTCTGTACGACCGCTGTGTTTCAACACCTTGGCGTCGATGAAGAAGACTATCTCTTCGGCAATGTTCGTGATATGGTCGCCCGAACGCTCCAATTTGCGGAAGACGCTGAGCAACTCCAAGCAATAGCGGACGCTTTCGGGGTGCTGGCCGATGTATTCGGTCAGGATGTCCGGCGCTTGTGCGTTGATTTCGTCCACCAGGTTGTCTTTGGCAAAGACCGAGATGGCCAACTCCTGATTTTCTTCCTGCAAGGCGCGCTTGGCTACTTCGAGCATGGAGAGCACTTGTGCGATTACCTCCTTCAGGCGGAGCCGTTCCAGCAATTCGCAATCCGGCATCGGCTCAAGGTTATTGAGGGCAAAGCGGGCGATTCCTTCGGCAAAGTCGCCCAGGCGCTCCAGGTCGTTGTTGATTTTCAGCATGGCCAACACGAAGCGCAGGTCGATAGCCACGGGGTTGTAGAGGGCGATGATGTCCTCCACGTCGCTGTCGATCTTCAGCTCGAAGGCATTGACACGGCGTTCGCACACGCATACTTGCTGGGCCAGTTCGCGGTCGGAAGTCAGCACGGCGTCGCCCGCGCGCTCCAATTGGTTGTAGACCAGGGTCCACATCTCGTCTATTTCTTTCTTCAACAAGACGAGTTCAGATTCTATGAATTTCACCATATTGTTTTGAGTTTAAGTTGTTCAAATGATAATTTAGTTGACGAGTTGACAAGTTAACAAGACTACGAGGACAGGGCTTATCACTTGTAAATCTGTTTGCTAACAGGCCTCGTTGCCTCGTTAACTCGTCCCCTTGTCAACTTATAAATTCCTATTTACCCGAATCTTCCCGTGATATAATTCTGCGTTTCCATCTTCTTCGGGTTCGTGAAGATGTCCTTCGTGTCGCCTATCTCCACCATGTTGCCCATGTAGAAGAAGGCGGTGCGGTCGCT
>CALUOW010000041.1 GCA_944322365.1 uncultured Bacteroides sp. | reverse complement strand
CGCAGCCTGCGTTTAAACTTTATCCGCTACATCGGCAACTTTTTCCGGCGATAATGCTTTAGATTTTCCCTAGTATTTTGTCCATTACCCAGTTGGTCAGCGTGGCGCTCTCGCCATTGCACGTGCAGGTGGATTTGCCCAGCAGGTCGTCTACCACGGCTTGGATGAGAGGCTGCTGCACGTAAGTGGGGTTGTCGATGCGGATTTCTTCGCGCCCCTTCTCGGTGTGCAAGGCGATGGGGGCGTAGGTGAAGACGGAGAAGCAAATCATACCTTTGTCTCCGATGACTTCGATGCGGTCTTCGCGCGCCGAATCGTCTGCCACGAAGCACCACGAGCCGCTGCCCACCAACCCGCTTTCAAATTGGAAGCAGGCGCTCAGCGTGTCTTCCGCCGGATACAACCCGCCCCGGTTGCTCTTGTAGCCGCTGGCTTGGAGGATGCACCCGAATATCTCTTGAATCATATCCAATTGGTGGGGGGCCAGGTCGTAGAAGTATCCTCCTCCTGCAATGTCCGGTTGCACGCGCCAGGGAAGGTTTTCGCGGTTGTAATCCAAGTTTCGCGGAGGTTGTGCAAAGCGTATCTGGATGTTGATGACGTTGCCTATGGTTCCTTCGTCTATCAACGATTTCACTTTCTGGAAGTAGGGCAGGTAGCGGCGGTAGTAGGCCACGAAGCAAGGGACGCCCGTCTCGTGCGAGATGCGGTTGATGCGGCAGCATTCTTCGTAGGTGACGGCCATGGGCTTTTCGATGTACACGGGTTTGCCCGCCTTCATGGACATGATGGCATAGGTGGCGTGCGACGAGGGGGGCGTGGCGATGTAGACGGCGTTTACTTCCGGGTCGTCCACCAATGCTTGCGCGTCGTCATACCAGCGGGGGATGTCGCGTTCTTGAGCATACTTGCGTGCCTTTTCGCCATTGCGGCTCATCACGGCCACTACTTCAGAGTTTTCTATCTTCTGAAAGGCGGGGCCGCTCTTGTATTTGGTCACTTCACCGCATCCGATGAAGCCCCAGTGGATGATTTTTTCGCTCATATTGTCGGTTTCTCTTTATTCTTCGTCTTCTTCAAAATCGAAGTCGAAATCAAAGTCGTCCATGAATTCCGGCGTGGTAAATTCTTCCAGTTCGCGACGGTCTTTCTTGGTGGGGCGTCCGGTGCCTTTTGCCCGGTTGACGAAACCGCTGACCCGGCTCATCTCCAGCAATTCATACTGGTCGGGCGTGGTGACATTCTCCAGCACTTCGGACACGAGTTTGGCGCCCACGCGCTTCTCGATGGGTTGCAGTACTTTGAAAGAGTAGATGACAGGCGGTTTGCGCACCTGCACCACGTCGCCCGGTTTGACCATTCGCGCCGCCTTGGCTTGCGCCCCGTTGATGGAGACGCGGCCTTTCTTGCAGGCTTCGGCCGCTATGCTTCGTGTCTTGAAGATGCGTGCGGCCCACATCCATTTGTCTATCCTGGCTTCGCTCATAGTTTCTTGTGGTTGAATTGGTTCATTGTGATGTCCAGCCCTGCCAGACAGAAGCTCCGGATGATTTCGCCGGCCGTCTCCAGTCGTTCGGGTATCAGCTTGTATTCTTCGTCTGTAAAATGCCCCAGCACATAGTCAATCTGGCCTCCGCGCGGGAAGTCGTTGCCGATGCCGAAGCGCAACCGGGCATAATCCTGCGTGCCCAGGGTGGCGGCTATGTGTTTCAAGCCGTTGTGTCCGGCGTCGCTTCCTTTTCCTTTCAGGCGCAATGCGCCGAAGGGCAGCGCCAAGTCGTCCACCACCACGAGGAGGTTTTCCAAGGGGATGTTTTCCTTTTGCATCCAGTAGCGCACGGCGTTTCCGCTCAGGTTCATGAAGGTCGATGGTTTGAGCAGCACCACTTGGCGTCCTTTCAGCGAGAGGCGGGCGGTGAATCCGTAGCGTCCGTCGGCAAAGTCTGCGCCTGTTTTCTTCGCCAATGCGTCCACGGTCATGAAGCCGATGTTGTGGCGCGTCTCGTGATACTCAGGGCCGATGTTGCCTAATCCTGCTATTAAATACTTCATAGTCGGTTGGTGTTTTTTTGAGATAAAAAATGCGCGGATCGTCGCATCCCTGCGCCAATCCGCGTTTAACCTTAAAATCCAATTTTATGCCAAATTTATTTACAAGTTTCTATTGGTCTTAGCTGTTTGCGGCAGCTGCGGCGGCGCCTCTGGCGGCACGTGTCAGCTTGACGGCGCATACTACGGCTTCCTTGGCGTTGAGCAACTCCAAGCCTTCGTAGTGCAGTTCGCCCACCTTGACGGTCTTGCCCAATCCCAAGTGCGACACGTTGACGGTCAGTCTTTCGGGGATGACGTTGTAGAGGGCTTTCACCTTCAGCTTGCGCATTTGCAGGGCCAGCTTACCACCGGCCTTCACGCCTTCGGCCAGTCCTTCCAGCTGTACGGGCACTTCCATGACAATGGGTTTGGCTTCGTCAATCTGGTAGAAGTCCACGTGCAGGATGTTGTCCTTGACGGGGTGGAACTGGATGTCCTTCATAATGGCGTTGTACTTCTTGCCGTCGATAATCAGGTCTACCACGTAAATGTGGGGCGTGTACACCAAGTTGCGCAGGCCTTCGGCAGGCACTGTGAAGTGGATGTTCTCGCCGCCTCCATACAATACGCAGGGCACGCCGTTGTTCTTACGAATAGCCTTCAAGGCTCTTGCTTGCTCCGAAGAGCGTTCTGCAATGGTTCTTGCAGTACCTTTAACTTCGATAGATTTCATTGTTCGAAAAAAGTTTTTTTGTGTTACTCTAAATTAAGTAGTTCCATTTGCTTAATTCACCATCACACGATGCGGCTTTGCCGCCTGATGTTGCAAAAAGCGGCGCAAAGATAGGCATTCTTTCTGAAACGTGCAAGTGCTTTGCTTAAAAATCGATGTCTATGTTGATGGTTTGATCCAGCAGGGGCGTGCCTTCCGTTTCCGAATCTTTGGACGAGGCCGCGTCTTTGCCGAACTTTGTGCCCGTCTCGGCAGAACCTTGCCGTTGGCGGATGTAGTCGATGCTTTCGTGCAAGCCGTGCAGGAATTTGTCGAAATCCTCTTGGTAGAGGAATATCTTGTGCTTCTCGAAACTCACCTGCGGGTTTTCGCCTTCGCCGCTCACGATTTTCTTGCTTTCGGTGATGGCGATGAACATTTCGTCCTTCCGGTTCTTCTTCACGTCCAGGTAGTAGATGCGTTTGCCTGCCTTCACGGCCTGGGAATATACAATGTCTTTATCATTCGTGTCGCCGGCGTTGGTTTTCTTTTTAAATTCTTCCATATTTATGTCGCAATTAGAATTCGGCTCCAAAATTGATGATTTTTTTTATATTGTCAAAAGAAAATGCGCGGATAATCGCCTTCGTCCTTAAAAAAAGCTGATTTGTTTGGGAGAATCGCTAAAAATGCCTATTTTTGCACCCCGTTAGAAACCAATAATCATCTTTTTTGAAGAGTTTATGATAAATAGAGTTCTTATCCGTTTGAAGATCATACAGATTGTGTATGCGTATTATCAGAACGGGAGCAAAAACCTGGATGCGGCCGAGAAGGAGTTGTTCTTCAGCCTCTCCAAGGCGTATGACCTTTACAACTATTTGCTGATGCTGATAATAGCGGTGACGAATTACGCGCAGAAGCGCATCGACGCGGCCAAATCCAAGTTGGTTCCTACGGCCGAGGAGTTGTGCCCCAACATGAAATTCGTGGAAAACAAGTTCGCGGCCCAGTTGGAGGTGAACAAGCAATTGTCCGACTTCGTGGCCAACCAGAAGCGTTCGTGGGCCAATGACGAGGACTTTGTCAAGAGCCTCTACGAGCAAATCACGGCTTCGGATATATATAAGGAATATATGGCCTCGGACAAGAGCACGTATGAAGACGACCGCGAATTGTGGCGCAAACTCTACAAAACCTTCATTTTTTACAACGAAGACCTTGACACCTTGTTGGAGGACCAAAGCCTCTATTGGAATGACGACAAGGACGTGGTGGATACCTTTGTGTTGAAGACCATCAAGCGCTTCGACCCCAAGAACGGTGCCAACCAGCCTTTGCTTCCCGAGTTCAAGGACGAAGAAGACCAGGAATTTGCCCGCCGCCTCTTCCGCCGCACCATATTGAATGGCGATTACTACCGCCACCTCATCAGCGAGAATACGCGCAATTGGGATTTGGAGCGCGTGGCCTTCATGGACGTCATCATCATGCAGTGCGCCTTGGCCGAAATCCTGAGTTTCCCCAACATCCCCATCAGTGTTTCGCTGAACGAATATGTGGACATGGCCAAGGCATACAGCACGCCCAAGAGCGGCAGCTTTGTCAATGGCACGTTGGACGGAATTGTTAATCAATTGAAAAAAGACGGGAAGCTGACAAAAAACTAATACTTTTGCCAAGTAATCAAATTAAAAACTGAAATCTTATGAATTTTATGACTATTTCGTTATTGCAGGCCGCTCCGGCCGCAGGAGGTGGCACGATGATGTGGATCATGCTGATACTCATGTTCGTCATCATGTATTTCTTCATGATTCGCCCCCAAAACAAGAAGCAGAAGGAGATCGCCAACTTCCGCAAATCCCTCCAAGTGAACCAGAAGGTGATTACCGCCGGCGGCATACACGGGGTGATTAAGGAAATCAACGACTCGGACGTTATCCTGGAGATTGCTTCCAATGTGAAGATCCGCATCGACAAGAACTCCATCTTTGCGGCCGCTTCGGATGCCAACAACTCGCAGGCTACGAAGTAAAAACGGACGCGTGGGCCTATGTTCGAAGCAGAGAACATAAAGCATGCCTATCTGAAGATAAGCAAACGGGTGAAGGACTTCCTGCTGAGCGAAAAGAGCAGGGAGTTCTTCATTTTTTTGTTTTTCTTCCTCGTGGCGGGCGGTTTTTGGCTTTTGCAAACCTTGAACAATGACTATGAGACGGAGTTTTCCGTACCTGTCCGTCTGCGCAAGGTGCCTGACAATGTGGTCATTACCTCCGAACCACCCTCCAAACTCCAAGTGCGGGTGAAAGACAAGGGGACTGTCCTGCTCAACTACATGCTGGGCAAGAGTTTCTATCCCGTCACCATTGATTTCGAAGAATATGGGCGGGACAATGGCAACTCGGTGCGCATCTATGCTTCGCGATTTGCCAAAGAGATAACCAGCCAACTGAAGGCTTCCACGCAACTGCTGTCCATCAAGCCGGACACGCTGGAGTATATCTATTCCACCGGCGTTTCCAAGCGGGTGCCTGTCCGCCTGCAAGGAGCGATACGCGCCGAACGCCAATATTATTTCCCCGACACCATCTTCGAACCGGATTCTGTCTTGATGTATGCCCCCCAGGAAATATTGGATACCATTGAGGTCGCCTATACGCAACATGTTACCTTGGAAAACGTGTCGGATACGGTGACTCGCCAACTCTCCCTCCAAGCGCGGAAGGGCGTGAAGTTTGTTCCTTCCGTCACCCGCATGACCCTGCCCGTGGATATCTATACCGAGAAGACGGTCGAAGTGCCTTTGCGTGGCGTCAACTTTCCGGCCGACAAGGTTTTGCGCGCTTTCCCTTCAAAGGTGGAGATTACCTTTCAAGTGGGCGTGAGCCGTTTCCGCGAAATAACGGCAGAAGATTTCCACCTCTATGTCACCTATGAGGAATTGCTGCATCTGGGTTCGGGCAAATATACCGTCGTGCTGCGCAATGTGCCCGAAGGCGTGAGCCACGTCCGCTTCAATCCCGCGCAGGTCGATTTCCTTATCGAACAAGTAGCTCCCGGTTATGGCGATTTGTAGGATAGGTATCACGGGGGGCATTGGGAGCGGCAAGAGCGTTGTCTCCCGTTTGCTGGAGTTGCTGGGCATTCCTGTCTATGTGTGCGATGCCGAGGCCAAGCGGCTGATGCAAACAGATGCAGCTATCCGTCGGGATTTGGTTGCCTTGTTGGGCGAGGATGCTTATCGCGATGGATGCTTGAACAAGCCCTTGTTGGCTTCCTATCTTTTCGGCCATCCGGCTCATGCAGGGCAGGTGAACGGCATCGTGCATCCCCGGGTGCGCGATGATTTCCGGGCATGGACTCTCCGGCAGGGCGATTTGCCTTTGGTGGGCATGGAATCCGCCATCTTGATTGAAGCCGGTTTCCGAGCCGAGGTAGATAAGGTGGTAATGGTATGGGCTCCGGCCGAAGTGCGCATCGAGCGGGCCATCCGGAGGGACGGCGCGTCGCGTGCGGAAGTGGAAAAGCGCATCCTTTGCCAGATGGATGACGATGAAAAACGCCGCCAAGCAGACTTTCTCCTTGTCAATGACGGCCAACATCCCTTGATTCCGCAGGTTTTGAACTTGATTTCTTCCCTATCTGAAAATCATTGATTACCTTTGTCGCCCGAAAAATCAATAACCAATAACCAAAAACTTGAAGATATTATGTTGAAGACTGTATTGTCCATTTCCGGCAAACCCGGATTGTATAAACTCGTGTCGCGCGGAAAGAATATGTTGATTGTGGAGTCTCTGGCAGACAAGAAACGTTTTCCCGCTTACGGCAATGAGAAAATCATTTCATTGGGAGATATTTCCATGTACACTGAAGAAGAGGATGTGCCCTTGTCCCAAGTGTTCGCCTCGATGAAGAAGAAAGAAGGCGGGGCAGCGGCCTCTTTGGATATAAAAAAGGCGTCGGCCGAAGACTTCTTTGCTTATTTGGGCGAGGTGCTTCCTACCTTTGACCGCGACCGCGTACATGCTTCCGATGTCAAGAAACTCATCCAGTGGTACAATCTGCTGGTATCCAACGGGATGACTGATTTTGAAGTAGAAAGCGCCGAAGAAGAAGCCTCTCAGGAAAATCAAGAGGAGGCAGCCGAATAATCGGCGATGCTTGCCTCTCCCGCCAGGTGCGGATTACGTATGGGACGCAAGGGAAAGACTGGAAACTTTCCTTTGTCCGATGCGTAATCCGCATCTGTTCTTTAGCGGTGGGCATGGAAACACCTATTTTGCTGGGAATCTCTAAGCATTTTGATGCGGGTGTCCAGCCTATTTTTAATAAAATAACAAGGATAAGACGGCATATCTGCGAGTTTTTTCGTAACATTGCAGCACATTCAGAAAAAACATTAATAGCTACATTTGTATGAAGAACCTAACAAAAATGGCAGGCTTGCTGCTTTGCCTCCTACTAGGGGCGGCGGCGCAAGCTCAAGAGAACAAAGACAGTAAATATTTGTCTGGGGCAGTGCCCGAAGTAGACGGCAAGGTGGTTTTCAGCAAGGAGTACAGCATCCCCGGGATGTCGCAGGACGAAGTGTTTAACCGCCTATTGCGTTGGATGGAAGGCAGGCTGCAAGAGAATAAAAACGATAGCCGCGTGCTTTACACCAACCGCGAGGAAGGACAGATAGTGGGCATGGGCGACGATTGGATCGTATTCAGTTCCAGTGCCTTGTCCTTAGACCGCACACGCATTCTTTACCAGTTGACGGTTGTTTGCCAGCCCGAGAAGTGTAGTTTCAGCATCGAAAAAATCCGTTACATTTATATGGATGGCGAAGAAAAGTACGTGGCTGAAGAATGGATTACGGACAAATATGCCTTGAACAAGGCGAAGACGAAGCTGGTGCGCGGATTGGCCAAATGGCGTCGCAAGACGGTGGACTTTGCCGATGCTTATTATCAGCAAGTAGCTGATGCTTTGAGCGCCGTGGACGAACCGTCGCCTGCTACTGAACAAGCCGAGCCTGCAAAACCCGCTGCCAACGAACCGATGGTGATTGTGCCCAAGAAGAAAGTCGTGGCGCAAGACGTGCAGGTGGTGGAAGAAAAGCCTGAGACCGTCGCCCTGCAGCCGGAAGCCGGAGCTGCCTACCGTGAAATGGCGCCGGCCGAGTTGACATCGGATTGGATGCAAAGCGGCACAGGTCGTCTGGTGATAGTTATCGGCACTGATCCCTTCAACCAGACGGTTATGACGGCTAATGCAGGCGGTTCGTTGGGCCAGGTAGACGGCAAACCGGTGGTATTCACCATCTTGTCGCCCGACCAAGCGCACGGGCAGTTGGACCAAGTAGCCGAGTATGTGGTTCGTTTCTATCCCAACGGTGCTACGGAACCCACTGTGGTGTTGCAATGCCGCAAGTTGCCTTCGCCCGAAACGCCGGACGGCATGCCACGTACCTATATCGGCGAGATTGTGAAAGCCAGTGTGTTGACGAAGTAATCCGAAGTTCTTATGAGCATAGAAGACGCAATGATGGGCGGAATCATCTTCAAGGGGAAGAAGGAACGTCCTAAGGAAGAAAACAAGATCAAGACCAAAGCCAAGAAGAAGACCTACATCACGGGCCTGCATGGTTCGGGCGCAGCCAAGATGAAGGCCGAAATCCGCCGCAAGCGGGCCAATAGGCATAAGAAAGGCTAAGGGCGTGTTGGCATAGCAAAAGGAAGGGCGGGCGACTCTAGGAAAGAAGGAGTCGCCCGCCCGTTTTCTTTTCATCCCGCTGTGGAGAGGGACGGGGAGTTATTCGATGATGGTCATCTCGTCAATCAGGTGCTTGCAGCCGCCCAGCTTTTCGAGGATGAAGAGCATGTAGCGGATGTCCAGCGCGATGCAGCGTTGCAGGTTGTCGTCGAAGTTGATGTCGCCACTCAGGGATTCCCAGTTGCCGTCGAAGGCACAGCCGATGAGGTTGCCTTCTCCATCGATGACGGGGCTGCCGGAGTTGCCGCCCGTGATGTCGTTGGTGGTCAGGAAGCAGACAGGCATCGTGCCGTCGGCCATGGCATAGCGGCCGAAGTCTTTCTTCTGAATCAGCTCCTTCAACTTGGCGGGCACCACGAATTCGGGATTCTTGGGGTCTTCTTTCTCCAGGATGCCGTCCGTGGTGGTGTAGTACTTGTAGTGTACGCCATCCTTCGGGTCGTAGGCCTTCACGTTGCCGTAGGTCAGGCGGATGGTGAAGTTGGCATCGGGGTAGGAGGGAGTGGGCAGCTTCATCTCGTTCAGGCCGCGAATGTAGGCTTTGTGCAGCAGGTCGAGGCCTTCGGTGGCAGCTGCCAGTTCCTTGGCTGCTCGCTGCAGCAGAGCCAGCTTGGCGCGGCTGAAGAGCGTGGCGGGGTCTTTCTCAATGGCCTTGACAGTGGGCTTTTTCCAAAATCTGTCGAGGTTTTCCTGGCAGGAGAGAATGGAGTTGTTGTACATGTCTTCGATGAAGTCCCCGGCTACGCCTTTGTATCTCTCCGTGATGATTTGATCCAGTTCGGGGATGTTTTCTCTTCCCACCGCATGGGCCAAGGCAGGAATCATGGCGTTGGCTACCTCATGATCCACTGCGGGGTGGAAAGTATTGGCACCGATCAAATGTGAATCATACACCTTTTGCAGCTGTTCTTTGCAGACAGCCAGCAGGGAGTCGTTCTTGGTTTCGAGGGCCTCCTTGATTTTGTCCATGATGGCGGGCGGGCAGCCGAACTCGATGGTGCGCAAGGCTTCGGAGAGGTACATGTAGCGGCGCATCACGGGGGTGGCTTTCTCCACGATGGCATCAATCTTCTCTACCAGACCTTCGTATTCGGGCTTTCCTTTGGCAAACTGGGCGAACTGCTTCTCCTGTTCGGCCTTGGTGCCCAGCACGTCATTGTCGATGATGGCCTTGTTCATGCCGATGGAGTTCTTCCAGTAGTTGCTGCTGCCGGCGTACTTGCTGGCATATTGGATGCGGATATGGTCGTCGTGCATGCGCTTCTTCAGTACATCCAGGTAGATGGTGCGCATGTCTATCATGGCCTGGTTCTGTGCGGTCATCATCTGGCGCACCTCGCTCTGCGTCAGGTAGCGCTCGGTCGAGCCGGGGAAGCCCATGATCATGGCGTAGTCTCCTTCGTTCAGGCCCTTGATGGAGATGGGCAGGAACTTGGGCGTCTTCAGGGGCACGTTGTCCGCGCTATACTCGGCGGGCTCGCCGTTCTTGTCGGCATAGATGCGGAAGATGGAGAAGTCGCCCGTGTGACGCGGCCACATCCAGTTGTCCGTCTCGCCGCCAAACTTGCCCACGCTCGAAGGCGGGGCGGCCACCATGCGCACGTCGCTGTAGACTTTATAATAGATAAGGTAAGTCTTGTTGCCGGCATAGAAGGGCAGGGCTTGCGCCACGATGCCCGGCTTGCCCGCCAAGTCGCTCTTGGCCAGCTCGTCTTGCGCCACTTTGCGCAGGAAGGGGGAGGTCATGGCGGTGTATTCGTCCACTTCGCCGGCCTTCACTTTCTGGTCCACCAAGTCGGTGATGTCCACGATGCGGTGTACGAAGCGGAATTGCAATCCCGGCGTGGGCAGTTCTTCGGCGCGGCTCATGGCCCAGAAGCCGTCCGTCAGGTAGTCGTGCTCCACGCTGCTGTGCTGCTGGATGGAGCCGTATCCGCAGTGGTGGTTGGTCAGGATGAGGCCTTCGGGCGAGATGATTTCGCCCGTGCAGCCGCCTCCGAAGATGCCAACCGCGTCTTTCAGCGACACGCCGTTGGGGTTGTAGAGGTCGTCGGCCTCCAGCTTGAGGCCTTGTTTCTTCATCAGGTCGATGGAATTTTGCTGCTTTATCAGCTGGAGCAGCCACATGCCTTCGTCGGCTTGCGCCGCGCAGGTCAGCAGGGCGGCAAAGGCCGCCACGAAATACTTCTTTACGTTCATAAATTACTTGTTAGATAATGCTTTAGTTTTAATTAAATGGTTGTATATCTGTTGTTTAGTATTACCAAATATTTCCAGGTGTTTGGTAGTCCCGCTCCCACGGCGTGGTAGTCAGGCTCCTACGGCGGCGGAATCTCCCTCCCGGACTTGGGGCGGAAGGTATCCGGCGCGCGGAATGATTGTGCAAAAATACGTAAACCACCTGAAAATACCTTTCTTCGCGCTCCGTTTATAAGGAATATTAATACCTTTGCCGCGACTAATTCATCAAATCTGTATTTTTATTATGAACCAGATACGTATCCATACGCTCTTGCCCCTCCTGCTGCTAGCGGCGCTGTGCACGTCGTGCAGCCGCAACTACCGCGTGGAGGGCAATTCATCCATCATCAGCCTGGATGGCAAAGTGCTCTATCTGAAGATGTTGCAGGACGGCGAGTGGGTGCCTGTCGATTCGGGCGAGGTCATCCACGGATGCTTCCGGATGAAAGGGCCTGCCGATTCGGTGCGGATGGTGACGCTCTATATGAACAACGAGGCGTTGATGCCCCTGGTGCTGGAGAGCGGCAAGGTCAAGGTGTCCATTGCGCCCGGTAGCCTCGTGGCCCAAGGCACGCCCCTGAACGACAAGCTCTACGAATTTATCCGCCGGCGCAATGAGATGGAGCAATCCGTCGAAGAGTTGCAACGCAAAGAGGCACGCATGGTGCTGGACGGCGCCAACATCGACGACATCCATGCCGACTTGGAGAAGCAGATGCAGGACAAGTTGACGGAGATGGACACGTATATCAAGCAATTCATCGCGGACAATTATGAGAATGTCCTCGGTCCCAGCGTCTTTATGATGATATGCAGTGCGATGCCCTATCCGCTGATGACGGAGCAGGTGGAGGACATCATGCGCACGGCTCCTCAGTCGTTCAAGGAGAATCCGCTGGTGAAGGACTTCCTGGACAAGGCGAAGGAGAACATGAAACTGATAGAGGAGAACAAACGATTGCAGGAAAGCATGGCGGTCCGCAACTGAATCCGCCCGCCGGGCGTACATGACAGGAAAACATCGAAAAAGCCTTGCGCGTCGACGCAAGGCTTTTTCAGCATAAAGTAGTTAAGGTTTGGTCAAAAAGAGGGTTAGCTATTTCAGATTCAATTGGTTGCGGACGGAGGTCACTTCCGGTTGCGCGGGCAAGGTGGCTTGGCGGGTGCAATAGTCGAACTGGGCCGACTTTTCGCCTGTGAACGATTGCCACTTCAGCGTCAACTTCACGGTTTTGCCTTCGGTGTCGGGCAGCGAGGCGAGGTCGAAGGCCACCAACCCGTCGCCCACTTGGCCGTAAGTATCGCCGTAGGCATTGTGGCGGAACTCCACTTCGTAGGGGTCGTCCGGGTTGTTCGTCGGGATGAGGTTGACAAAGTGCTTCTTGCCCAAGTCGCTCCACCGGGTGCGGAAGCGCAGTGTCAGGTAGCCGTCTTCGGCAATGGTCACCCAATCGGCCACCATCTCCACAGGGTCATTGCCATAGACCCGGTTGTTCTCGTCCACGCCCAAGTTGGGGGCAAGGGGCTTGGTCAGCAGGCTGTCTATCCAATTGACGTGTACGGCATGGGTGTAATCGCCGCTCGGCTCGTCCACTTCCGTATAATTGACCAAGGCCCGGACTTCCTTCTCGCCAAAGGGCGACTTGTCCATGTTGACCGGCAGGAGCGTGGTTTGCTCGTCCAGTTGCAGGAAGAAGGAGGAGTCGGCATTGTTCTTCACCGTCACCAGGGCATTGGGCACCAGCAGGGAGTAATCGTATTCGTCGTCGTCCAGGCACGATTGGAAACCCAGCGAGGCCACGACTGCCGCCGCCATTACAAACCATTTCTTTGTCTTCATCATTGCTTTCATATTCTACAAGTCCTTTCTTAATTTATGATTTACATGAAGAAAACGCGGAAGGCGGGGAAATGCTGCACGCATTTGTGTTAATAAACCTTATCCCATCGTTTCGCGGAAGAAGTCGAAGGCGCCGAAGACGGTCTCCCGGTCGGTCGTCTGGTTGAGGGCAATCTCGCCCACGTCCTTCAGCAGGGTGAAGTTGATGACGCCCGCCGTGTTCTTCTTGTCGTGCTTCATCAGGTCGTAGAGGCGGTCGTATTCCTTGCAGTCGAAGCCGAAGGAGCCGTAGTTGTCTTTGATGAAGCGGACGGTCTGCCGCATCTTCTCCTGCGGGAAGCCTGCCTGGAGGCACGAAAGATAAAGTTCGCACACCATGCCCCACGCCACGGCATATCCGTGCAGCACGGGCCTTCCCTCGGCCAGGGCGAGGCTCTCGAACGCATGTCCCACGGTGTGCCCCAGGTTCAGCGCCTTGCGGATGCCGTGTTCCAAGGGGTCTTCGTGCACGATGCCCTCCTTCACCTGCACCGAACGTCCCACCATCGCCTTGAGCCGTGCGTAGTCAATGTCGTCCGTGTCGAATGCCAGCAATTCCGCCCAATGCTCCGTGGTGCTGATAAGGCCGTGCTTCAGCATCTCGGCATAACCGGAGAAGAAGTTGCGTCTGTCCAGCGTGCGCAGGAATTCCGTTTCGATAATTACCGAGGCGGCAGGGGCAAAGGCTCCCACCTCGTTTTTCAGTCCGTTGAAGTTGATGCCCGTTTTGCCCCCTACGGCCGCATCGACCATGGCCAGCAGGGTGGTGGGTATGTTGATATAAGGTATGCCGCGCTTGAAGGTGGAGGCGGCAAACCCGCCCAAGTCGGTCACCATGCCCCCGCCCAGATTGACCATCAGCGAGTGGCGCGTGGCTCCCCCGTTGCTCAACGCCGCCCAGACGGAGGTCAGCGTGGCCAGGTTCTTGTGCGTGTCTTCGGGGCCGATGACTATTTCGCCCGCGTCCGTCAGTTCTTCCACGTCGCGCAGGAGGGGGAGGCAGAGGCGGTGGGTGTGCTCGTCGGTCAGGACGAAGACTTTGTCATGCGGGCATTGGCCAAGGGCGCTCCCCAAGGTGTCCGGCAGGTTCTCGCAAAGGATAACTTCTTGTTTGTTCATCGTAGTGTGTGATAAGTGTTTGATGGTTGGTCTGAATTTCCTAGTCTCCGGTTGGGGCATTTGTCATTTTTTGATGTACACCCGGTGCACGCCCCGTCCGGTCCGTTGGATACCGGAGTCTTCTTGTTCGCTCCATTGCCGCAGTTCCTTGCCGGCGGCGGTGGGCAGCAGGCCGGTCAGCTCGCCATAGTCCTTCACGGTCAGGAAGGGGTTTGCCGCCAGATAGTCTTGCGCTAGCTTCAGCCGTTCTTGGGGCGTGTAGCGTTGCGACGACTTGCGGAATTTCCATTCCGACCGCTCCAACTGGCATTGTCTGCCCGTCTTTTCCACCAGTTCTTTGTCCGCGCGGAAGTGTATGTCGCTCACGCAGATGCTCGAAGCGTTGCGCCGATGGGCGCCCGGCTCGCCTGTTTCGCGTTCCGCCCCTTTGCGCAAGCCTAGCGCGGGGGTGAAAATGCCCAGTCCTTCTATCTTGACCGATTGCCCGTTGGCCATGCCATAGGAGATTTCTTCAACCAAGGCTTGCACCAGTCCTTTGATGTCGCCGGGCGTGAAGGTGCTGGCGTGGCTAATCTGCTCGGCGATGTCGTCCAGCGTGCGTTGCCCCGTCAATTTTATGCGCGGATAGAGAATACGTTTTCCTTCTTCATTAGGCAGGTTGGATTCCTGCATCTCATACATTGCCATAGTTCTTCGTTTTAAAGGGTTTGTAATAGGGTTCAGTCTCCTTGTGTGCGGGAAGTTTCCGGCAATCTTGCGGGAAAAAACTCCCTATGCCTTGCAAAAACTTCCCGATGTAGCGGATAAAGTTTAAACGCAGCCTGCGTTTATATAAACTTAGGGTGCGTTTTTATAAACGTAAGTTGCGTTTTTATAAACGCAGCGTAAAATTAAACTTTTTCTTTGGGATTTGCAAGTTTTTTCTGCGGGGGAGGCGATTTTTTCTGCGGGAAAGCCGATTTCTTCTGAGACATAGGGCATAGAAAAGCCCGCAGGCAGGCTAGCGTGGGCTTAACCGGCTTGCGGGCATGAGTGCGGCAGGCGTTTGTGCCGTCTTATGATTGGGCGGGCTTCAGCCACTTGTCCAGCCAAGCGAAGAACGTCCGTTGCCACAGCACGCCGTTCTGCGGGCGCAGCACCCAGTGGTTCTCGTCGGGGAAGATGAGCAGTTGCGACGGGATGCCGCGCAGCTGGGCGGCGTCGAAGGCGGCCATGGCCTGGTTGGCCAGGATGCGGTAGTCCTTCTCGCCGTGGATGCAGAGGATGGGCGTGTCCCACTTGTCCACGAAGCGGTGGGGCGAGTTGGCGAAGGTGCGCTGGGCCGTTTCGTTCTCCTTGTCCCAATAGGCGCCGCCCATGTCCCAGTTGGCAAACCATTTCTCCTCGGTCTCCAGGTATTGCATCTCCATGTTGAAGATGCCATCATGCGCGATGAAGGCCTTGAAGCGTCCTTCGTGGTGCCCGGCCAGCCAATAGACGGAGAATCCGCCGAAGCTGGCACCCACGCAGCCGCGATGGTCACGGTCCACAAATGGTTCCTTGGACACTTCGTCGATGGCCGTCAGGTAATCCTTCATGCACTGGCCGCCGTAGTCGCCGCTGATGGCTTCGTTCCACTCCGTGCCGAAGCCGGGCATGCCGCGGCGGCAGGGGGCGACGACGATGTAGTCGTTGGCCGCCATGATTTGGAAGTTCCAGCGGAAGCTCCAGAATTGGCTCAGGGGGCTTTGCGGGCCGCCTTCGCAATATAACAAGGTGGGATATTTCTTCTTCGCATCAAACTGGGGCGGGTAGATGACCCAGACGAGCATCTCCTTGTCGTCCGTGGTCTTTATCCAACGCTCTTCCACGCGGCCCATCTCCAGTTGGTCGTAGATGTGCTGGTTCTCGTGCGTCAGTTGGCGGCTTTCGGCATACTGGTTTTTGGCGGCAGTGCCGGGAGCCACGACGTAGATTTCGTCGGCTTGGCTCATCGAGTGGCGCGTGGCGATGAGGTTCTTGCCGCAGAGGGCGATGGAGGCATAATCATGCAGGCCGTCGGTCAGCTTGACGGGCGTTTTCCCTTCTTTCCAGTCGTTGAGGCCGAGGGAGTAGATTTGCGTGGTGCCGTGCCACGTGGCGGTGAGGTAGAACGCGGAGTCCGATGCCCAGACGTAGCTGTCCACGTTGGTGTCGAAGCTGCCGCTGGCGCAGAACTTCTCTTTCTTCTCCAGGTCGAGGACGTAGAGACGGTTCAGGTCGCTCTCGTAGCCATCGCGGGCCATGCTCTGCCAGGCAATGTGGCGTCCGTCGGGCGAGAACTGCGGGTTGACATCGTAGCCCATGTTCTTGTCCGCTTCGGGTGAATCTTTCTCTTTAGGGGCTATCGCTTTTACCTCCGGGTCCTTGCAGAGGTTGACGGTGCTGTCCGCCTTCAGGTCGTAGAGGTAGATGTC
>CALUOW010000040.1 GCA_944322365.1 uncultured Bacteroides sp. | reverse complement strand
TCCACGTCCGAGCTTTTCGGCAAGGTGCAGGAGGTGCCGCAACGGGAGACGACCCCCTTCTATCCGCGCAGCCCCTATGGCGTGGCCAAGCAATATGGCTTTTGGATTACGAAGAACTACCGCGAGAGTTATGGCATGTTTGCCGTGAACGGCATCCTCTTCAACCACGAGAGCGAGCGGCGCGGCGAGACCTTCGTCACCCGCAAGATAACCCTGGCCGCCGCCCGTATTGCCAAGGGCTTGCAAGACAAGCTCTACTTGGGCAACCTCGACGCCCGCCGCGACTGGGGCTATGCCAAGGATTACGTGGAGTGCATGTGGCTCATCCTGCAACATCCCACGCCGGAGGATTTCGTGATTGCCACGGGCGAGATGCACACCGTCCGCGAGTTTTGCGCCTTGGCCTTCCGCGAAGCCGGCATCGACCTGCGTTGGGAAGGCAAAGGCGTGGACGAGAAAGGCATCGACGCCCGCACGGGCAGGGTGCTGGTGGAGGTGGATCCCAAGTACTTCCGCCCTGCCGAGGTGGAACAACTCTTGGGCGACCCCACCAAGGCCAAGACCCTGTTGGGATGGAATCCCCGCCAAACCAGCTTCGAGGAATTGGTGCGCATCATGATGGAGCACGATTTGAAGTATGTGGAGAAGGCTCCTGCACGTACCTGAGTCGCAGAAAGGGGGCTGCACGGCACGCCCCCTTTTCATCGCAAGGCCGTCAAGCGTTGCTCGTAGCTTTCTATCAGTTCCTGCATCACCTCGGCCACGGTTTGGATGCCCTTGCCTTTCAGCAGGGAAGCCGCTTGGCCAATCTCCAATTCGCCTTCGTTCAGGTTCCCCTCAAAGATGCCCAGCTTGGCACGTCCCTTCCCCAGCAGGGCACGCAGTTCGTCGGGCGTGGCGCCGGCATCTTCGGCTTTCGCCACTTCGTCCATGAACTTGCCTTTCACCAGGCGGGTGGGAGAGAGTTTTTTCAGCAAGAGGCGCGTATCCCCTTCTTCCAGGTTCAGGCAATGTTCCTTGAAGGCTTCGCTGGCCGAGCTTTCTTGGGTCAGGGCAAAGCGGGTGCCTATCTGCACGCCTTCTGCGCCCAAGGCTTGGACGGCCAGCATGGCTTCGCCCGTGGCTATGCCTCCGGCGGCTATCAGGGGCAGGCCGGTGGCTTGGCGCACGGCAGGGATGAGGCAGAGGGTGGTGGTCTCTTCGCGTCCGTTGTGCCCGCCTGCTTCAAAGCCTTCGGCCACGATGGCGTCCACGCCGGCTTGTTCGGCCTTTTGGGCAAAGAGGGATGAGGACACTACGTGCACCACCGTGATGCCCTGTTCGTGCAACCAGCCTGTCCACTTCTTGGGGCTGCCGGCCGAGGTAAACACAATCTTGACTCCTTCGTCGGCCACGAGTTGCATCACCTCGTCGATTTGGGGATACATCAGCGGCAGGTTCACGCCGAAAGGTTTCGACGTGGCGGCTTGGGTCTTCCGGATATGCTCGCGCAACGTGTCGGGGTGCATCGAGCCTGCGCCCAGCAAGCCCAGTCCGCCGGCATTGCTTACGGCTGCCGCCAACCGCCATCCACTGCACCACACCATGCCGCCTTGGACAATGGGGTGCTCGATTCCAAACAAGGAAGTAATTCTGTTTTTCTGCATAAGTAAGTTATAGTTTATAATAGTAAATAGGAATTTATAAGTTGACAAGGGGACGAGTTAACGAGGCAACAAGGCTTGTCAGTAAACAGACTTACAAGTGATAAGCCCTGTCCTCGTAGTCTCGTTAACTTGTTAACTTGTTAACTTGTCAACTCGTCAACTAAATTATCATTTATATTCCCTAATAACATCTGTTCCTTTTTAAAAGTTTATGCGGACTGCATTTTCTGTGCCTCGTTCTTGTTTTGCCCGTATGGTTACGCTTTCACAACGCCGGTGTGAAGGCTTTACAGTACGGATGTTACATCGTTACAGTACGGATGTAACGCTGTTACAGTGGCGGTGGAACTTTGGGGAAACGGTGGACTTATTTCCGGATCTCGTGTATCGTGATGGAGTCTCCATAAGATTTCAGGGCATCCAGCGTGGCATTCCGCCGCTTCTTGATTTTCCGGTTCCAGAATTCTTTGGTGAAGATGCCCATGAAGTCATGTCCCGATGGGGGCGTCGCACCTTCCAACTTGCGTTCCATTCCGCGCAGGAGGTTGTCTTTCCACCTGGGTTCGTCGATGTCTATCCGGCGTTGGCGGATGGGGTCCCAATTATAGGGCGTGTTGGGCGCGTAGGGGCGCAAGGTCAGCCGGACTTTTTTCTTTTTCACCTCTTCGGCTTCCTTGGGCAGGGTCTCGTCGAATTCCAGCCACGGCTTCTCGTCCGACATTCGTGGTTGGCCGATGGTGAAGTTCTTCTCCAATTCTTTCAACGCTTCCGGGTTCAGCCTGATTTCTGTTTCCCCTTCCAGCATACGCTGAAGGCGCAAGGAATCTTTCGGTGTCCAGTGTTGGGCGCAAAGCGTGCCCATTGCTCCCGCGAGCAATCCCAAAAGGCAGAGTAAACGCTTCATGACGCATCACCACCACATGTATCCGCTTCCGCACAAAGGCTCGTTCCAGCAAGGGTCTACGGTCCAGACGGTTCGCGGGTATTTCCGGTTCTCCCACCAGTGCCGGTAGCGTGCCACGGCATCCTCCACTTCTTCGTCCGTCAGGAAGTAAATGCCCTCGTAGTTCTCCGCATCCACATGCACCATCTTGCATCCCATCGAGGCGTTGTGTCCCAGGCGGATGGTCTCTACCGTCCAAAGCAGGCATTCGCCCAAGCGCAGTTTCCCTCCTGCCGAATAGGAGATGGGCGCCAATGGGAAGGACGGGATAACGCTCATGTCGTCGGCATACTCCAATAGTTCTCCTATGTCCTCCATGGCAAACTTGGGCACAGGGTTTTCTGCCTCGGACGGAGCCGAGTAGGTCCCGTCCTTTAATTGCTTGACGAACAAGGATACGTCCGGGTGGTAATAGTCCAACACGTCGTCCGAGCATGAAACAAACAAGCCGGCCAGGAGGAGGACGCAGGCCCAACTCCATGCTTTATATGTTTTGAGGGCAATCTTCTTTCTCATATTCTTTCTTCCTTTCCTAATAAGTCATTCGCACGCCGCATAGCAGGTTGACATTCACCGGATATTCTGTCCGCAAGGTACGGGACGGGGAGTCTGAGTCGAAGTGGTGGGAAACGGTAGGCTCGGCAAATAAGGCCAGGCGCTCGCCCAGTTTGTAGCGCACGCCTATGCCGGCCATTAGGGAGCCTTGCACCGGTTCGGCCTTGAAGCTATTGTCGGGAGCTCCGGACACGCACTTTTCTATCATGCCTCCGGCCAATGCGTAGATGTCCCATTTGCGTCCTTCGGCCAGCATGATGTTCAGTTTAAGCGGAATCCCCAGCGTGTGCAGGGTTTCGCCTTTCTTTTCTTCCAAGCTGCTGTATTGCAAGCCAGCTTCCACCGAAAGTCGTTTGCTTAAGCGCCGCTCCACGGATATGCCGGCAGTCAGTGGCGTCCGGAAACCGCCTAAAGGCCAGGAGGCACCTATCGATGGCTTCAATGCCCAGCGGGAATTTTTCAGCATCTGTCCGCAGTCTTCCACCGAAGCGGTTGTTTGGAATGATTCTTCTGGCTCTTCGTGGGTCGGCCTTGCATGGAAGGCACGATCCGTTGTCGGGCGATAGCGTCCCGCATAACCCGGCATTCCCCGTCTGGCATATTGATGTTGGGTGATGGTTACCGACACATGCACCGATACTTGCCCGTCTTCTTCGGCATTGTCTTGGCTGGCAGGAATCAAGAGGCCGGGCGTCGTGGCATTGGCCAGTCTTTCGCTGCTTTCCGCATCTTGACGGGGCGGTTCCTGCTCGGTGGACAAGGCCAGGGGATGATGTGAAACGGTCTGTTCTTCTATTTCGGGCACATGCGAGTGGAACATGATTCCTGCCGCTCCCACAATCAGGAGTATGGATGCCGCCACCGCCCATCGCCCCCAACGGGGAAAGGATATGTGCCTCCGGCCTGCGTGCGGCGGGACGGACAAGTCTTGTTCCAACATCTCCCAAAAGCCGTCGCGCACTTCCATTTCAGCATGCCGCAAGTGGGAGTGGAACAAATCGGTTATTTCACTTCTTTCTTTCATGTGCCATATATTCTTTAATTCGTTTTGCCAACAAGCATTTGGCGCGATGCAATTGCGAGGTGGAAGAGTGCTCTTTGATGCGAAGCAAGGCGGCAATCTCCTTGTGCGACTTTTCTTCGAATACGTACAGATTGAAAACCGTCCGGCATCCGTCGGGCAATTCGGCTACGAACGCCATCAGTACTTCTTCGGAGAGACGGGCGCCGGCTTCGGCTACTTCGCTTTCATCCGCCAGGTCGGGCAGTGTTTCCTCGCATGTCACGAAGCTGGAAAAGCGCCGCTCCCTGCGCAAGTAGTCCAAAGCCTGGGACACCATCACGCGGTTTACCCACGAAGCCAATGGGCATTCGCCCCGGTATGTGAAGTGCGTGAATATTTTGATGAAACCATCGTGCAACACATCGTGCGCGGCGTCCATGTCCCCGGTGTAGCGATAGCATACGGCCAGCATCTGCCTGGCATAGAGGGTGTAAAGTTCCTTTCGGGCAGAATCCTTTCCCGCCCGGCATCCTTCTGCCAACTCTATTTCGCTATCCGATACCAATGTTCTTCTTCTGCATACGCTTCATCGCGTCGTTTCGACATTAAGACGCAGCACAAGGGGAAATGCTGCAACCTGAAGCGCAAAAATAAGTTAAATGGACGGCACATAGAAAAGCCTCCCATAAACGCCGTCCGGCAAGTGTTATGAGAGGCATTCGGTCTGTCAGCCTTGTCAGCAGGCCTTGAAGCTCATGTCCAATCCTTTCACGGAATGCGTCAAGGCTCCCACCGAGATGAAGTCCACGCCACACTCGGCATAGTCGCGCAACGTGTCGAAGGTGATGCCTCCCGACGACTCCGTCTCATAGCGTCCGCCTACCATCTCGACGGCTTTGCGGGTCACTTCGGGCGTGAAGTTATCAAACATGATGCGGTCTACGCCCCCCAAGTCGAGCACTTGTTGCAACTCGTCCAGGTTGCGCACTTCGATTTCAATCTTTAGGTCTTTCCCTTTTTCTTTGCAATATTCTTTGGCGCGTGTGATGGCCTTGTCAATGCCTCCGGCAAAGTCCACGTGGTTGTCCTTCAAGAGAATCATGTCGAACAGGCCGATGCGGTGGTTCACGCCTCCGCCAATCTTTACGGCCATCTTTTCGAGGATGCGCATGCCGGGCGTTGTCTTGCGGGTGTCCAATACTCGGGTGTGCGTTCCTTCGAGGCGTTGGGCATACTTGTGGGTCATGGTGGCAATGCCGCTCATGCGCTGGAGGATGTTCAGCATCAGGCGTTCGGTTTGGAGCAGCGATTGCACCTTGCCTTCCACCACCATGGGCACGTCGCCCGGCTTCACTTCGGCGCCGTCGTTGATGAAGACTTCCACCTTCAGTTCGGGGTCGAACCGGCGGAACACTTCCTTGGCCACCTCGATGCCGGCCAGGATGCCCGGTTCCTTGATCAAGAGTTTCGACTTACCCATGGCTGTGGGCGGGATGCACGAAAGCGTGGTGTGGTCGCCATCGCCTATGTCTTCTGCGAAAGCCAGGTCAATCAGCCTGTCTATCAATTCTTGTTCTTTAGTCATTGGTCTTATATATTCTTATTTGATGATGTATGAATGCTAAATCTGCCGGGAGAAGCGCTTCCCAGTGGTTTGCTTCCCTCTTTGCCGACTTTAATGATGGGCAAAGATACACATTTCCCGGATATAATTCGAGGCTATCCCGATATTTCATCCGGAGACAGCCTCGAATCATGCGTTTGGTCGGTTTATTTCCTATCTTTATTTCTTGACGTAACGGGCATTCAAGCCTTCCAATATCTCTTGCGTGATGTTATAGGCATCGTTGGCATACAAGAGGTTGTCAAAGCCGGTGTTGCTGATGATGAAATCGTATCCCTTTTCCTTATTATATTCTTTCAGGAAGTTGTTGATGGAGTCGCGGAGTTGGAGGCTGTTCTTTTCGCTCTCGCTCATCAGCTCGGATTGCAGTTTGTTGCTCAATTCCTGCAAGTCTTGCTCCAATTTGGCTATGCGGTTGTACTCCTGTTCGGCTCTTTCGGGCGTGAGGTAGGCGTTGTTTTGGTATTTTGTTTGGAATTCTTGTTTCTGCTTGTTCAGGTCGTTGGCTTTCTGGTTCAACGTCAGGCGGACGTTCTCGCTCTTCTTCACCATTTCCTCGTTCATATCGATGCAGAAATTGTATTTGGCCAGAAGCGTGTCAACCTCCACATAGGCAATCTTCAGGCCGGACACGCCATTGGCGGGAGCCGGATTGCTGCTGGTGGTTTGTTGTCCGGCGTTGCCGGCACATTGGGAAAACATGACGATAAACGCCAAAGCGGCCAAACCGTTCACTAAATAATTCAGTCTCTTCATAATGTCTGATTCAAAATATGGTTTTAGTTAATTAATTCCATGGTTACTTCTGCAAAGATTCTTCCAGCTCGTCGATGGAGAAAGGACGCTTCCGGCGCGCTTCGCGGTCTTGCGACTGCACGCACCCGATGCCCTTGTCCCGCAAGGCTTTGTTGCCGCTCACGTGGGTGTTGGGGAATTTGCCCCCCTTCACGAAGAATATTCTTACGCCCAATAATAGCACGCAAATAGCAACTATTAACAGTGTTATCAGTAATGTATCGAGCATTTCAGTTAATTTTGCGGGTGCAAAGATAGAGCTTTGTGCGAAACTACGCCATTATTTTTGCTCTAAAAAAGAAAGTCGCTCCCTGAATAGGTTGTCGATTTAACTATATTTAGTAGAGTAAGAGGTATATAATTCACTCAACAAACCAACATATATGGAAAAGAAAGATTTGCAACCGGCCGGGGTTTTCCGGTATTTTGAAGAAATATGTCAAGTGCCGCGTCCCTCGAAGAAGGAAGGGAAGATAATTGCCTATTTGCAGGCATTCGGCGAAAAGCACCAATTGGAGACGCACACCGACGAGGCGGGCAACGTCTTGATGCGCAAACCGGCCACGCCGGGCATGGAGCAGTGCAAGACGGTGGCCCTGCAAGCCCACGTGGACATGGTGTGCGAGAAGAATAACGATGTGCAACACGACTTCCTGGCCGACCCTATTCAAACGGAGATTGACGGGGAATGGATGAAAGCCAAGGGCACTACCTTGGGGGCGGACAATGGCATTGGGGTGGCTGCCGCCTTGGCCATATTGGCGGACGACGCCATTGAGCACGGCCCGCTGGAGTGTCTCTTCACCGTGGACGAGGAGACGGGATTGACCGGCGCCTTTGCCTTGAAGGAGGGATTCATGAAGGCCGACATCTTGCTGAACCTGGATTCGGAGGACGAGGGGGAACTCTTCATCGGATGCGCCGGCGGCGTGGATTCGGTGGGCGAATTTACATATAAAGAGGTAGACGTGCCCGAAGGATACTTCTATGCCAAGGTGCAAGTGAAGGGCTTGAAAGGAGGACACTCCGGCAGCGACATCAACCTGGGGCGCGCCAATGCCAACAAGCTATTGAACCGCTTCTTGACGCAAGCCTTCCGCCGGCACGACCTCTACCTCTGCGAGATAGACGGGGGCAACTTGCGCAACGCCATTCCCCGCGAGGCATATGCCGTCATCGCCCTGCCCGAGGCCGACAAGCACGCCATCCGCACCGAACTGAATGTCTTTGCCGCCGAGGCCGAAGCCGAATACGCTGTGGTTGAACCGGACATGCAATTCGTCCTAGAGTCGGAGACACCGCGAGGAAAAGCTATTGACAAAGAGACGACGTGGCACGTGCTCCAAGCCCTTTATGCCTTGCCCCACGGCGTGCAAGCCATGAGCCAGGACATCCCCGGATTGGTGGAGACGTCCACCAACTTGGCTTCGGTCAAGATGAAACCAGGCTGCATCGTCCGCATCGAGACCAGCCAACGCAGTTCCATCGCTTCGGCCAAGGAAGACATCGCCACCACAGTGCGCACGGTGCTGGACATGGCGGGAGCCGCCGTTTCGCACAGCGACGGATACCCCGGCTGGAAGCCTAATCCGCACTCGCAAATACTGGAGATTGCCACCGAATCCTATCGTCGCCTGTTCGACACCGAGGCCAAGGTGAAGGCCATCCATGCCGGTTTGGAGTGCGGCCTCTTCCTTGACAAATATCCTTCGCTGGACATGATTTCCTTCGGACCCACCCTGCAAGGCGTGCACTCGCCCGACGAACGGATGAATATCCCCAGCGTGGCCCGCTTTTGGCAACACTTGCTGGACATCCTGAAGCACATCCCGCAGAAGTAAGCTGAAACTTCATAATGTCATGAAGCGTCGCCTGTCACCGCTGCTGCTCTTGGTCGCCTGCCTTTTGGCGGGGCGTGTTTCGTCCCAAGAGAGACGGGACACGGCGACGTTTTGTGTCATGAGCTATAATGTGGAGAATCTCTTCGATTGCCGCCATGACACCCTGAAGGACGATTACGAGTTTCTGCCTGATGCCGTCCGGCATTGGCATTATGCCCGATACCGCCGGAAGCTGGACAACGTGGCCCGCGTCATCACCGCCGTGGGCGGATGGACGCCCCCTGCGCTGGTCGGCCTGTGCGAGGTGGAGAACGACAGTGTCCTCGTCGACCTTACCCGTCACACCGCCCTGCGCGAAAGCGGCTACCGCTATCTCATTGCCCCCTCGGCCGACGTGCGTGGCATCGACGTGGCTTTGCTTTATCAACCTTTCCTCTTTCGCCCCCTCTACCAGCAAAACCTCCGCGTGGAGAAGCCCCGGCCGAACAGCCGCCCTACGCGCGACATCCTGTACGTCGGCGGCCTCTTGCCCAACGGCGATACGCTGGATGTCTTCGTGGCCCACTTCCCCTCGCGCTCTGGCGGGGCGAGGCAAACTGCTCCTTACCGGCACAATGCCGCCCGGCGGATTAAATCGGCGACAGACAGCTTGATGCGTGTGCGCCGCAGGCCGCAAATCATCCTTATGGGCGATTTCAACGACCCGCCGGACAATTCCACTGTGCGCGATGTCCTGCAAGCCCTTCCGCCGCCCGATGCTTCCAATTTGCCGGAAGCCGGAAGCCTCTACCACCTCTTGGCAAGGCGGGCGGCTGCCGGGAGGCGCACGGGCAGCTACAAGTATCGAGGCGCTTGGCAATGGCTGGATCACCTCATCGTATCCGGCACCCTCTTGCAACCCGATGCCTTGCTGCGTACGTCCGAAGCAGAGGCCGGCGTGTTCGCTCCCGACTTCCTGCTGACCGACGATCCGCGATACGGAGGCCGGCAACCTTTCCGCACTTATTACGGCATGAAGTACCAAGGCGGATACAGCGACCATCTGCCTGTCTATGCGGACTTTCAACTTATCGTATCTTATTGAATTGGCATACTCGTTGGCAGTGAAATCGGGATAGGCATTTCTGTTTTATCCGGAAAAGTATCTTGCGTAGAAGCCCTTGCATGAAGATTTCGAACGGCGAAAATTCCTCAACCCATAAATAATATGTATCTTTGCGCCGACTAAAACGAGTTTTTTATGAAGATATTCTATCGCATCTACCAACTCTGCATCGCCTTGCCCATCTTCTTGGTGCTGACGTTGCTCACCGCCCTGACCACCATCATCGGTTCGCTGATAGGAGGTGCCCATGTGTGGGGCTACTATCCCGGCAAAATCTGGTCGCAACTGACGTGCTACCTCTTGCTGCTGCCCGTTCGGGTCGTGGGCCGCGAGCACTTGAACCGACGGACATCCTACGTCTTCGCTCCCAACCATCAGGGCGCGTTCGACATATTCCTTATCTATGGCTTTTTGGGGCGCAATTTCAAGTGGATGATGAAGAAGAGCCTGCGCAAGATTCCCTTTGTGGGAAAGGCATGCGAGAGCGCGGGACATATCTTTGTGGATCGTACCAGCCCTAAAGGAATGCTGAGCACTATTCGCCAGGCCGAGCGTTCGCTGAAGAACGGCGTGTCGCTTGTTGTCTTCCCCGAAGGATCGCGCACGGCCGACGGTACGTTGGGGGCCTTCAAGCGCGGTGCCTTCCAGTTGGCCGATGACTTGCAACTGCCTGTGGTGCCCGTCACTATTCGTGGTTCGTTCGAAGTCTTGCCCAAGTCTGCCAAATGGGTGCGTCGCCACCGGCTGGAGCTTATCATCCACCAACCCATTTCCCCCCAAGGCAAAGGCCCGGAGAATGTGAAGGAACTGATGGCCCGGACGTATGAGGCCGTGGCCGATGGATTAAAGGAGTGAGAAGTTAAGAAGTCGAGGCGATAATTCCTTCGGCTTTTTGATTTTTAAAACACATATAACTATGAAGAATGATGTAAAAGAAATCCCCGTGCTGCTCCTGACCGGTTATCTGGGCAGCGGGAAAACGACTTTGGTAAACCACATCTTAACCAACGAACGCGGCATCAAGTTTGCCGTCATAGTCAATGACATCGGCGAGGTCAATATTGATGCCGACCTTATCCAGCAAGGCGGCATCGTGGGCAAGAAGGACGACAGCCTCGTGGCTTTGCAGAACGGTTGCATTTGCTGTACCCTCAAGGCAGATCTTATCCAACAGATATTCGAATTGATGAAGATGCAACGCTTTGACTATATTGTCATCGAGGCTAGCGGCATTTGTGAGCCTGAACCCATTGC
This sequence comes from uncultured Bacteroides sp., assembly GCA_944322365.1. GTDB lineage: Bacteria > Bacteroidota > Bacteroidia > Bacteroidales > Bacteroidaceae > Bacteroides. Next base: position 5,608 of record CALUOW010000040.1, on the reverse strand, counting down.
GCAGACCATCTGTTCCATCCCTCGCTTGGGTGGCGCCTACGTCAAATACGGACGTTGCCGGCTGGATTGCATTGCCACCGTGGTGGATGCCCTGCGCCTGCAAGACGAGTTCGCTTGCGGCGATATGCTGACCCGTCCCCACATCGGCGAAGAAGACATTGAGAATCTCATTATCCAGCAAATAGAGTTCTGCAATCTCATCCTGCTGAACAAAGCTTCGGAAGTGAAGCCCGAAGAGCGCAAACGTATCAAGCAAATCATCCGTACTCTGCAACCCCAAGCTGAAATCATTGAGTGCGATTACGCTCAGGTGGATTTGGACAAACTCATCCATACGCAACTCTTCGATTTTGAGCGCGTGGCCACTTCGGCAGGTTGGGTGCGCGAGATTGAGCGTCCTGCCACTGCCGAAGAAGAGCGCGAGGCCAAAGCTCCTTTCCATCGCCATCACCACCATCACGAAGAAGACGAGCACGAGCATGGGCACGACGAAGAAGGGCATTGCCACCACCATCACCACCATGCCGAAGGAGGCGAGGTGGAAGAATATGGCATCGAGACCTTCGTCTATTATCGACGTCCGGCCTTTGACATCCATAAGTTTGATTACTTCGTGGCTTCCAAGTGGCCCAAGAATGTTATCCGTACCAAGGGGGTCTGCTACTTCAGTCACAACCGCGACATGTCCTTCCTCTTCGAGCAGGCAGGCCGCCAAAAGCAAATCAGGGAAGCCGGCCTGTGGTATGCCACCGCTCCCGAGGAAGACCTTATTGAGTTGATGCGCCAAGAACCCGGTTTGATGCGCGACTGGGATGAGAAATACGGCGACCGCATGATCAAGCTGGTATTCATCGGTCAGCACCTGGACAAAGCCGCCCTGACCAAGATGCTGGACGAATGTTTGGAATGAATCGAATGTGGGAGGAGAAATTCTCCCACTCGATTTTTGACGTGCCTAAGCTAACGCGAGTCCAATATAGGGGAAAAAGAGACAGAGAACCTCGCGCTCTATGTAAAAAAGTTCATCGCATGTAGGAAAATTCTCTATCTTCAGGCTGAAGATGTAGAAATCCAACTTAAAGATGTGTATCTTTAACCTAAAGATGCACATCTTTAGTCTGGAGATGGAGCTTTCTCCGTGGAGTTTTCGGTTTTTCCCGCCGGCTTTCCTAGTTTTTTCCTGTCTATTGAAATTTTTTCCCTATACGTTATGTTAAACTTACGTTAGGCTAAGGAATAAGGCGCGTCTATATTGGGATTCTTATTTGTAGATTTTCAATCGTCTGCCTGCCCTGATTTTATTATTGCGCAAGCCATTCCAGTTGCGTAATTGACGGACTGATACCCCGAATTTCCGGGCAATGCCGCCCAATGTATCTCCTTTGCGTATTCTGTAATATGTCAGTTCGCCATTGCTATGCGCTGCCTTGCTGCCCGAATTAATGGAAGCTACTGTACGGCGGTTCTTGAACAATTCTGCGCTTCGATGGGCATAGATAGTATCTTGATTGTCCAGGAAAGCGCTGATAGCTTCAGTTGGCAGACGCAATGTGCGCGGCTTGCTGTCTCCTGGCACGATATTGCGTTTGTATTGCGGATTGAGGCTTTTGATTTCTTCGATGGGAACATGGCAAATGTCTGCAATCTGTTCAAAGTGGAGGTTACGGTTCACCTGCACCGTGTCAGTTGACTGGGGGATATTGGTCTCCATCGGACAGATGTTATGCTTGCAATAATAAGTCATTACATAATTGGCGGCGATGAAGGCCGGCACATAACCGCGTGTTTCGCGAGGCAAATAATTATAGATTGCCCAATAATCCGTCTTCCCGTCTGCCCGGCGTATGGCTTTGTTGATATTGCCCGGCCCGCAGTTGTAGGCAGCAATCACCAGGTTCCAATCTTTATAGATGTCGTACATGTCTTTCAGGTAGCGTGCGGCTGCCCAGGTGGCTTTGATGGGGTCGCGCCGCTCGTCCACCAAGCTGTTGCTCTCTAGTCCATACAGTTTTCCTGTGCTTAACATAAATTGCCAAAGTCCGGTCGCTCCTGCCCGTGAGACTGCCGAAGGGTTCAGGGCAGATTCGATGATAGGCAAATATTTCAACTCCAGCGGCAAATTGTATGCATCTAGTGCTTCCTCGAAAATCGGCATATAGAAATTGCATGCGCTCAACATGAAGGAGACTTGGTTGCGCAAGCGGCCTGTATACGTGTCGATAAACTTGCGCACAATGTCGTTGTAGGGCATCTCCATGATGACCGGCATTCGCGAAAGGCGGTCGATATACACCGAATCGCTAAATTGCGGATTGATGGTAGAGGTGCTGCAATCTTTCCCTAGGTCAATGTAGGTCTTGGCTTTCCAATCGTTGAGCAGGCTATCCAGCGGGTAGGTCATGCTTATGGGCAGATCGATGGTTTCTGTACGTTCCGTGCCGTTTTCGTTGATGATGACATCCACGCTTTCTTGAGCATTGGATGGCAAAGAAATCCACAAGCTGCATAAGAACAGCGAGGTACCTATGAGAGTGTTTTTTATATGCATGGTCAATTATTCTATTATATATAATGTATTATCTTTTTAAAAACGGAAACTACACTGCAGTCCCACCGAACGGCTGGAGTTATGCGAAGTAGTCTTAGTATCAATCAAAGCCGGCTCTACTTTCATGCTCAAGTCGGGGGTGATGTCGAAGTTGGAAAGCTCTGCATCCACGTACGCATCCACCACAGACAAAAGGTATACGCCGATAAACGCGAAGATGCTCAAATCTCTATAACGACGGTAAGTGTCTTTGCGCCGGCGGAGGAGGTCCACTAATTGGGTTTGCGATACTTGGTTCATATACGAGGGAGGCACGAGGTCGGTGATGTTGGTCGAATTCCAATTCCCGTTGGCCGCATCGCGGTAGGCATTGAAATAATCGCGATACATTTTTCCATTCCATGTCAAGGCATAGGCGCATCCGGCAAATCCTCCGTAGAAGATAGGGAGTTTCCAATATTTGCGGTTATAGATTTGTCCGCCGCCGGGGATGATAAGCGCCATCCACGTGGCTCTCACCGGGTTGGGTACCCATAATTTCCGCTTTACTTCCTTGGCCAGGCTATCCGTGGGCGCCTTCGGTTCTTTCAAGTCGGGAGATGCTGTCAGTTCGAGCATTTTCTTTTTATTCTCTCCGGCAATGCTGTCCGCCACGGCCAAGCTGTCCATGGCCGCTTGTACGTGTTCTTCCACATGCAAGCTGTCCATCAGTTCGGCTTGTTGTTGCAGGGCAGGGCGTATAGAATCGGCCTGCAAGGAATGCGCCCTCTTCAGGGCGGCTCGTGGGCGGTCTTGTCCATAGACAGCAATCCCTGCCACTTGCACGAGGCAGAGCAGCAGGACTGCCCAGATGCGGTATGTATTTCTTTTCCTTGTCATCATTTGTTCTTCAGCGTGTCAAAAATGCCGATGATTCGCTCCAATTCTTCTTCGTTGTTGAATGGTATGCTGATTTTTCCTTTTCCTTTGTCCGAACAGGTGAGTTGCACTTTGGCATTAAAGAAGCCCGAAAGTTGTTGCTTCAGCAAGTTGAATTCTTCAGGCATGCGCGCTTGTTTGGGGGTTAGTTTCCGTCCTCCGCTTTTCACGGCTTCGCCTTCGCTCAACGCTTTCACTATTTCCTCCACCTTGCGCACCGAGTAATCGTGCGTCAGGATTTCTTCGTACACCTTCACTTGCAGTTTAGGGTCGTCCAGCGTGAGGAGGGCGCGGGCATGCCCCATGTCTATCTGTTTGTTCTGCAAGCCTATCTGGATGGGGGCGGGCAATTTGAGCAGGCGCAGGTAGTTGGCGATGGTAGTGCGCTTTTTGCCCACTCGCTCGCTAAGCCGTTCTTGCGTCAAGCCATATTGTTCGATAAGATGCTGGTAAGCCAAAGCAATCTCTACGGAGTTGAGGTCTTCGCGCTGGATGTTCTCGATGAGTGCCATTTCCATCACATTTTCGTCATCGGCCGTGCGGACATAGGCAGGGATGGTGCGTAGCCCGGCCAGTTGCGAAGCCCGGAAGCGGCGTTCGCCTGCGATGATTTGATAGGCGTCGTCGCCCGTCTGACGCAGGGTGACGGGCTGGATGATGCCTATCTCGGCAATGGAATCGGCCAACTCTTGCAAGGCCGCCGGGTCGAAGTCGCGCCTCGGCTGGTTGGGATTGACCGAAATTTTGTCCAATTCTATTTCGTTGATGGACGACGAACCTTCCGTCTGCACCTCGTCTATCGAGAGGAGGGCGTCCAATCCACGTCCCAAAGCATTTCTACGTTGTACCATATCTTTCGTTAAAGAGACTTCTGTTGGTTCTTACTTATCAGTTCCTTGGCCAAGGCCAGGTGGTTCTTTGCGCCTGTTGAGTCGGCATCGTAGAGGATGGCCGGCAGTCCGTAGCTGGGCGCTTCGCTCAGCTTGACGTTGCGCTGGATGACGGTCCTGAACACCAGTTCTTGGAAGTGGCGCTTCACTTCGTCATAAATCTGGTTGGCCTGCCGCAAGCGCGAATCATACATCGTCAGCAGGAAGCCCTCGATTTCCAGCGAGGAATTCAGCTTCGACTTGATGATTTTGATGGTGTTCAGCAACTTGCTGATGCCCTCCAAGGCGAAGTATTCGGCTTGCACGGGGATGATGACCGAGTCGGCCGCAGTCAGGGCGTTCACCGTAATCAATCCCAATGAAGGCGAACAGTCTATCAAGATGTAATCGAACTCGTCTTTCAGCGGCGCCAGCACGCCTTTCAGTATCCGTTCGCGGTTCTTCAGGTTCAGCATTTCAATCTCGGCTCCTACCAAGTTGATGTGCGACGAGATGACCTTCAGCGTGTCAATCTCCGTGTCGTGGATGGCTTTCCGCACGTCTGCTCCGTCTATGAGGCATTCATAAATCGTGCAATCGGCTTGCTTGATGTCTACGCCCAACCCCGACGAGGCGTTGGCTTGCGGGTCGGCATCGACGACAAGTACTTTCTTTTCAAGCGTGGCAAGCGAGGCGGCAAGGTTGATGGTGGTCGTGGTCTTGCCAACGCCGCCTTTCTGATTTGCCATTGCAATAATTTTTCCCATAATCTTTATATTTTATCGGGGGCGAAATAAGCGATTATTTTTCACCGAGCCTACTGAAAAAGAAAAAGATTGCGAAAACAGTTGATAAGTCGCCTGTTTTGTTAATAACCTCCGCAAGGGGGCACCTTGATTCGGCCGACAAATATACGGATTAATATTGAAAGGAGCAACTATTTGCCGGGAATGAACAGGGCAAACGCATCTAAATCTTCAGGATTTCCAAGAGAGGTGGCCGGAAAAAACGCTCAAAGTACGGGCAATCTCCGGCTTTGTACGCCCGGAAAGTTCAAACGCAGCCTAAGTTTATATAAACGCACCTTACGTTTATAAAAACGCAACCTACGTTTATATAAACGCAGCCTGCGTTTAAACTTTATCCGCTACATCGGCAACTTTTTCCGGCGATAATGCTTTAGATTTTCCCTAGTATTCCTGACTTTGACAATGCGTCACCCTGCCCGATTTTTGTCGTGGTCTAATGCATCCAGTAATGGTTTGATAGCCTC
>CALUOW010000039.1 GCA_944322365.1 uncultured Bacteroides sp. | reverse complement strand
CGGCGTTGGCCTGTCAGCACCTTTATGATGTTTTTACCGATAAACGGAGTGATGCGCTGGATATAACTCGGGCGAGCAATCAAGTCTTTCATTGCCATTCGTTATTAAGTATGATTTATGATGAGGACAAATGTAGCCGTTTTTATTTATCATACCAAACAAAACGGGAATAAATCATCCTATTATTAGTTATGATTAACAACAAACAAGGCAGATAACCTTAAATAAGATAGTCCTCCAACCGATACCGCCCCTTCTTCCGCGTCCCCTTGCCATACTGAATGGCTTTCTCAGGACAACCGTGCAGGCAGGCCATGCAATGGATACAGGTATCGCTCCATACCGGACGCCCCTCCACCAAACGGATGGCGGACACGGGACAGTTCTTCTCGCACAAGCCACAGGAGATGCAAGTGTCATCCACCCGAAAGGCTTTGGTACTTATATAATAATGTGTAAAGAGAGGCTGGACAACGTAGGTCTTCAACCACGGGTAGCCGCCTTCGTACACTTCCCAGACGTGTTCTTTCTTCCGAACAGCCTCAGCGATATGAGGCAGACATGCGCGGGCTTCCTGCACTTTCTCCCGCGCCACTTCGGGTGCATCGAGGTTGAACATCGGCACGTAGGTATTGGGCATCTGCAAGGACCAGGCGGCATCCAAGTGGAAATGCTTGGCCAAGCGGCTTATCCCCTTCCCTGCATCGTCGCCACAAGTACACACGGCATAGCGGTAGACCGAGGCGGGCACCTCCAACTTCTTCAGGAAGTCAAGCACCGGCGCAGGCACATACCAAGAATGGATGGGAAACACAACGCCCACCCGCTCCGTGCCTTCCGGCAAAGCAGGCAGGCATCCTTCTTTCAAACTGTCGGCGATGTTAAACAACACATCTCCCGTCAGGGCGGCCAATTGCTGCGCCACCCAACGAGAATTGCCAGTCGCACTGAAATAGAATATCATTTGAACAAATATTGCATATAGCTATTACGGAATTCGCGCGTGGAGTCCACCATCGAATCCCCCATGTAGAGGATAAACAAGATGGCAATGACAAGCATGACGATGCCGATAATAGCGTTGTGCAGATTCTGATTGTACTGAATGGATACCATGTTTACCTCCTTCTTTAATTGTCATTGCAAATGTAGCGGCGCGAGATTACATCCTTCTTACACCGCCGTTACAAATATACAAAAAAAGGAGACACGATGGTCTCCTTTAGAAGTATTTTTTAGAAAATAGTTACTATTTAACGCCTCAACGCCTCTACCAGCTCCTCCGGCGTCACCAGCCGTTGCTCGCCCGTGGCCATGTCCTTCAGCGTCACCTTGCCTTCGTTCATCTCGTTTTCGCCCACCAAGGCCACGAAGGGGATGCCCTTGGCGTTGGCATAGCTCATCTGCTTCTTCATCTTGCTGCTGTCCGGATAAATCTCCGCACGGATACCCTCTGCACGCGCCTTGGACAGGATGGAGAGGCAGAAAGCGGCTTCGCACTGTCCGAAGTTGATGAAAAGCAGTTGCGTGCCCTTCACCGCCTCCTTGGGATAGAGGTCGAGCTGGTTGAGCACGTCGAAGATGCGGTCGGCACCGAAGGAGATGCCCACGCCGCTCACGCCCGGCATACCGAAGACACCCGTCAGGTTGTCATAGCGGCCGCCGCCCGTGATGCTGCCTATCTGCACGTCCAGCGCCTTGACCTCGAAGATGGCGCCGGTGTAGTAGTTCAATCCGCGAGCCAAGGTCAGGTCAAGCTCCAGTTCGTTCTTCAAGCCGAGATTTTCGAGGGTGGAGAGGATGAAAGCGGTTTCCTCCACGCCTTTCAAGCCCGTCTCGCTCGTGGCAAGGGTCTGCCGAAGCGTCTCCAATTTCTCGGCGTTCGTGCCGCTCAGCAGGATAATGGGCTGGAGCTTGGCGATGGCTTCCTCGGAGATGCCTTTCTCGCGCAACTCAGCGTTCACATTATCCAAGCCGATTTTATCCAGCTTGTCGATGGCCACGGTGATGTCCACTATCTTGTCGGCCTCGCCGATGATTTCGGCTATGCCCGTCAGAATCTTGCGGTTGTTTATCTTGATGCAGACGCGGATGCCGAAACGGGAGAAGACCGTGTCGACAATCTGCATCAACTCCACTTCATTCAGCAGGGAGTCGCTGCCCACGACGTCAGCATCGCACTGGTAGAACTCGCGGTAGCGGCCTTTCTGCGGACGGTCGGCGCGCCACACGGGCTGTATCTGATAACGCTTGAAGGGGAAAGTCAGTTCGTCGCGGTGCATCACCACATAGCGGGCAAATGGCACGGTGAGGTCGTAGCGCAAGCCCTTCTCGCAGAACTTGCAGGCCAACTTCGAGGCGTTGCGGCTGAGGAGTTCCTCGTCGGTCAGGCCGGAGAAGTAGTCGCCGGAGTTCTGTATCTTGAACAGGAGCTTGTCGCCCTCCTCGCCATACTTGCCCATCAGGGTGGAGAGCATCTCCATGGCGGGCGTCTCTATCTGCTGGAAGCCGTAGAGGTGGTAGACGCTGCGGATGGTGTCGAATATATAGTTGCGCTTCGCCATCTCCACGGGCGAAAAGTCGCGCGTTCCTTTCGGAATACAAGGTTTTGCTGCCATAATCGTATCAATGTTTGTCTAAATGCGGGGCAAAGGTACGGGATTTTTTCGGGTTAAAGAATAGTCAGAGGCAAAAGACTATGCCTGTTCATCCTTTTGAAGCGATTTTTTCAGCCCTACCTTATTAATATGCACGCCAAAGGAGTGAAGATGTCAATCCGAGACATTGGCCGCGTCATTGTCTCGCGGAGCGGACGCCAAAGAGACGGCTTGTGGCAGAGGAGGTTTGCAAGGATGTTTGCGGGCATCCCGCCAAAAAAAAACATAAAACATTTGCTGTTTGTCAGAAAATCAGTACCTTTGCAAGCCGATTATTATCAAAAAAGTATAAGCGATTAATTCATAGCGAGTTAGCAGGCCTGTCCAAACTTGCTGCTTGCGGTGATAATTTTTAGTAGTAACATTTTTAAAAACATTTCAAGAGTGGATACTTTAAGTTACAAGACCATTTCTGCCAACAAAGCTACGGTGACGAAAGAATGGGTCATCGTGGATGCTACGGACCAAGTATTGGGCCGTTTGGCTGCAAAAGTTGCGAAACTGTTGAGAGGTAAGTACAAACCCAACTTTACTCCTCACGTGGATTGCGGTGATAATGTCATCATTATCAATGCCGACAAAGTGAAAATGACCGGAAACAAGTGGACGGACAAGGTGTACCTGTCTTACACGGGTTATCCCGGCGGCCAGCGCGAGATGACGCCTGCCCGCCTGATGGCCAAGCCCAACGGCGAAGACCGTCTGCTGAGAAAAGTGGTAAAAGGCATGCTGCCCAAGAACAAGCTGGGCGCCAAATTGCTGGGCAATATGTACGTGTACGCCGGTAGCGAGCACAAGCACGAGGCTCAGAACCCCAAAATGATTGATATTAACGCACTTAATTGATAGATAATGGAAGTAGTAAATGCATTAGGCAGACGTAAGAGCGCCATTGCGCGTGTCTACGTCAGCGAAGGTACCGGCAAAATTACGATTAACAAGCGAGATCTTTCTGTATATTTCCCTTCAAGCATCCTCCAGTATGTAGTGAAGCAACCGCTGAACAAGCTGGGCGTGGCTGAAAAATATGACATCAAGGTAAATCTGTGCGGCGGCGGTTTCACCGGCCAGTCACAGGCTCTGCGCTTGGCCATTGCCCGCGCTTTGGTGAAGATCAATCCGGAAGACAAGGCTGCCCTGCGCGCCGAAGGCTTCATGACGCGCGACCCGCGTGCCGTTGAACGTAAGAAGCCGGGCCGTCCCAAAGCACGTCGCAGATTCCAGTTCAGCAAGCGTTAATCAGTTACTCAAGTTAACACGTGGACAGGTTAACAAGTTGACGAGGTTCCCCTTGTTGACAAGTCAACTGATGACTCCGACAACTGAACGACGTTTAGTATCTAAACTACCGGGACTCTTTTCCCGGACGGAAAGGCTACCCGGCGGTTGGTTTAGAAGAAAAACAAAAAAGAAAGTAAACGATTAAAAAGAACAAAAAAGACTATGTCAAGAACAAATTTCGATACATTATTGGAAGCAGGCTGCCACTTCGGTCATTTGAAGAGAAAGTGGAACCCTGCAATGGCTCCCTACATCTTCATGGAGCGTAATGGCATTCATATCATCGACCTCAATAAGACGGTTGCCAAAATAGACGAAGCTGCCGAAGCTTTGAAGCAAATCGCTAAATCAGGAAAGAAAGTCCTGTTTGTTGCTACTAAGAAACAAGCCAAGCAGGTGGTGGCTGACAAGGCTGCCTCTGTGAACATGCCTTATGTAATCGAGCGCTGGCCGGGCGGCATGCTGACCAACTTCCCGACTATCCGCAAGGCTGTCAAGAAGATGGCTACCATCGACAAGCTGTCCAACGACGGCACGTATGCCAACCTCTCGAAGCGCGAAATCCTGCAAATCTCCCGCCAGCGCGCCAAGTTGGAGAAGAACCTCGGTTCTATCGCCGACCTGACCCGCCTGCCGTCCGCCCTCTTCGTGGTTGACGTAATGAAAGAGAACATCGCCGTGCGCGAGGCCAACCGCTTGGGCATCCCCGTATTCGGCATTGTAGATACGAACTCCGACCCGACAAACGTCGATTTCGTCATCCCGGCCAACGACGATGCCACGAAGTCCGTCGAAGTCATCTTGGACGCTTGCTGCGCCGCCATGCAGGAAGGCTTGGAAGAGCGCAAGGCTGAAAAGGTAGACATGGAAGCTGCCGGCGAAGGCGCTGCCGCCAACAAGGGCAAGAAGCGCGCTTCGAAGGCCCGCCTCGACAAGTCGGACGAAGAAGCCATCAACGCTTCGAAGGCCGCCGCTTTCATCAAGGAAGACGAAGAGGCTTAAATATATGAAAAGTAGTTAGTAGTCGGTAGTCAGTAGTCAGCATGGAATGTTTGCATTCTTCTACTAAATACTGACTACTGGATTCTAACTACTTTTATTTATTAATAACCCTTTAAACTAAAAAAGAATACAAGACTATGGCTGTAACAATGGCTGATATAACCAAGCTCCGCAAAATGACGGGCGCTGGTATGATGGATTGCAAAAACGCCTTGACACAAGCAGAAGGCGATTTCGACCAAGCTATGAAGATTATCCGTGAAAAAGGACAGGCTGTTGCCGCAAAACGTTCAGACCGCGACGCTTCCGAAGGTTGCGTGCTGGTGAAGACCGTGGATGGCTTCGGCGCAATGATTGCCTTGAAATGCGAAACGGACTTCGTAGCTCAGAATGCCGACTTCGTGAAGCTGGCACAGGACATCTTGGATGCCGCCGTTGCCAACAAGTGCAAGACGCTGGACGAAGTGAAGGCCCTGAAGTTGGGCGACATGACCGTAGCCGAAGCTGTGACAGACCGCAGCGGCATCACGGGCGAAAAAATGGAATTGGACGGCTACTTGACGGTGGAAGGCCCGAACATTGCTACTTATAACCACCAAAACAAAAACTTCCTCTGCACGATGGTAGTGCTGAACAAGGAAGCAGACGCGCAAGTGGGCAAAGAAGTAGCCATGCAGATTGCCGCCATGAACCCCATCGCCGTAAACGAAGCCGGCGTGCCCGATGCAGTGAAAGAAAACGAAATGCAAGTGGCCATCGAGAAGACAAAGGCCGAACAAATCCAAAAGGCCGTTGAAGCCGCTCTGAAGAAAGCCGGATTCAACCTCTACATCGCCGAAAACGAAGAGCACCTGAACGAAGGCATCATGAAGGGCAACATCACCGAAGCCCAGGCTCAAGAAATCCGCGACCTGAAAGAAAAGGTAGCTGCCGAGAAGGCTGCCAACCTGCCCGCGCAGATGATTGAGAACATCGCCAAAGGCCGCATGGCTAAGTTCTTCAAGGAGAACTGCCTGCTGAATCAAGAATACATTCAGGACGCCAAGATGACGATTGCCGACTATCTGAAGTCTCAAGACAAGGATTTGACAGTGCTCGATTTCAAACGCTTCACATTGCGCGCTGAATAAAACAAATCAGAAATACAAGTAAAATAGCAACGGGCGTACAGACATAAGTTTGTATGCCCGCTTTTTTGTTTGCTTTCTGACCGGCGGATACTTCGTTGACAAAACTTTTATTATTGCAATTTATTACAATTTGATGACTTTTTGATTTATTCGCGATATAAATTTCTGTTAAACGTTGTTTTGTTGTACCTTTGGGCTTCTTATGAGAAATGGATTGGCAAATATGGATGATGTAGCCCTCTGGAAGCTGTTTATCCGTGGAGAGGAAGAGGCTTTGGGCGAAGTGTATCGTCGTTTTTACCCGTTGCTGAAGTCTTATGGCAAACGGATGACGCACGACGAGGAATTGGTGCGCGATGTCATCCAAGAGCTTTTTGTCAAGTTGATTCAGAATTGCCGTCATTTGCATCCCACGAATAATGTGCGGTTTTATCTGCTTTGCGCATTCAGGCACAAATTGATGGATGCTTTTGCTTCGATGCGACAAACCGAAAATGTGGAAGATTGCTCCGATTATTTTAGTTTCGAGCCGGAAGATGCAAACCGCCTTTTCGAAAAAGATGACGATGCGTTGTCCTGTGAGAAGAAATTGGGTCAAGCTATTGCCCGGTTAAGCGGTCGCCAACGCGAAATCCTTTATTTGTATTACGTAAAAGAGTTGCCCCATCGCGAAATAGCTTCGCTTTTGTCTATCAGCGTGCAATCCAGCAAGAACCTGCTGTTTCGTACAATTTGCCGGATTAAAGAGTGGGTATTGTAAACTTGCCCAATGGACAGACACGTCCTGTCGTGTAGCCAAAGTGCATGTTTGCCGCCTTTTCTAAGTTCAAATGTGAAAGAATCATAATAATAGAGAGAATATGAGTACCTCCCGAACTACCTCCCGTTTTCCCAATAGAATGAAGAATGAAATGAACCGTAAAAATAACCATAGGAAACAAACGGAACGGCAACATGAGTTAAATGAAGCCGCCGAGCGTTTTATCGACCGAATCCGAAAAGAGGACGCAATCGAAACCAATGAGATTGACGCTTCTTGGAGAGAGGTAATGCGGCAGATAAAAATGGATGAGCGTTCGTTACGTCCGGCCGCATTCCGCCGGATTCTGTGGCCTATGGTTTCCATTGCAGCTTCGGTGGCTTTGCTTTGGGGTGGATACCGATGGTTACAGCATTTGCAGCCGGAAGAATCCAACGGATTGCAACCTTCTCTTTTAAGCCAAATGGACACCATGCCTACCGATCAAATTGTGCTGCACACGGGTTCTCAACGTTTTTTCCTGGACGACGACGCTTCCGTTTCTTATACCGAAGAAGGCGACGTGACGGCGGACGAACTGAAGCTGGACGGAGAGGAAACGTCTGTAGGCGATAATTTGAATCAATTGTTTGTTCCCTATGGGACACATGCCGATGTGACTTTATCCGATGGTACCCGCATTTGCGTCAATGCCGGTTCTAAACTGATTTATCCGCGCACGTTCGAAGGCAAGCAACGCGAGGTGTTGCTAGAGGGCGAGGCTTATTTGGAAGTTGCCCCCAATGCCAAAGTTCCTTTTATTGTAAAAACAGACGGCATGGACATCCGGGTGTTGGGCACGCAGTTTAATGTGCAGGCTTACCGGGATGCGGAAGACGTTTCGGTCGTGCTGGTTCAAGGCAGCGTAGAAGTAAATATGAGCGATACCGAAGATAAAGTCTTGTTAAAGCCGGACGAAAGGTTTGTCAAAGACAAGAATGGCATCCGAGTGGATGAAGTAGACGTATCCGAGTATATTAGTTGGAAAAACAACGTGTTGATTGTAAAAGGCAAACCGGTGGGGCGTATTTTCCATCAATTGGAGCGTTTCTATGGTTGTCGCATACATGTGGACGACAAGACGGCCGCCCGCCTGCTGAGCGGAAAGCTGGATTTGGCTTCGGATGTACGCGAGGTGGTGGAGAGCATTTGCCTGTCCTTGTCCTTACGCTATCAATGTATAAATGAACATGAAATTCATATCGAGACTGCTAACTCAAATATGTTTAACCCATAAAATGTATTGCCTATGAAACATGAGAATTAAATATGAACTGAAAAACTGAAAAACCAAGAATGTAAGAAACAAAAAAGCCAAATGGTATTGCCGTACCATTTGGCTCACTGAAAAACGTTTACGCTATGTATAATAACTAAGAATAAACAGACAAATATATGAAGAATAATGCCAGTACGGGCAAACGGATGCTTTATTTCACAAAAAGTATCAGTTTAGCTTTGTTTTTAACGTTTGTTCTTTCCGATACGGTAGTTGCCGCTACGTTGTATGCCGAGAACAGACTTTCTACAATTGCTTTACACGGCCAACCGCTGAAGAAGGTGGTGGAATATGTAGAGAAAAACAGCGATTTTGTTTTTATTTGGGAAACGAATGTGGATTTGGACCGCGAGGTGAATGTCGACGTGCAGAATAAAACCATTCGCGAAATCCTTAACCAGATGTTTGTGGGAACAGGACTTGAATACCACATTAATGGCAAACAAGTGATTATCCGGCAGGCGAAACAAGATGCTTCGCGTCAAACATCCGACCGGGAAAAGACTGTGAACGGTGTGGTGACCGATGCCAATGGCGTGCCTCTAATTGGTGCCAGTGTAGCTGTAAAAGGCGAACGCGGCAAGGGAGCCATCACGGATATGGATGGAAAATTTGCATTGAGCGGGATTTCGGATACGGATGTCCTTCAGTTCTCGTATATCGGCTACCTCCCCCAGGAAGTGAAAGTCGGAGGCCGTTCCGTATTCAACATGGTCTTGGAAGAAGATGCGAAAGTCTTAGGCGAAGTGGTTGTCACCGCCTTGGGTATCAAACGCGAAGAGAAAGCGCTGGGCTATTCGGTGCAGAAAGTCAGCGGCGAGAAACTTACAGCCGTAAAACCGGTGAATATCGCGACCAGCCTGACCGGCAAGGTGGCCGGCCTAAACATCAGCAATAGCACGGAGTTCAACGGAAGCCCTTCTATCAGCCTGCGCGGAGAGTCGCCGTTGATTGTCATTGACGGTGTGCCATACGCCAATATTTCTTTGAACGACATTGCGCCGGAAGATGTGGAAAGCATCGATGTGCTCAAAGGCGCCACGGCATCGGCCTTGTATGGCGCACGCGGCGGTTCAGGCGCCATCATGGTGACGACCAAGCGCGGCGGGAAGGATGGTCTGGAAATCAGTGTGAGCAACAATACCATGTTCAACGCCGGATACCTGCGCAAACCGGAGGTACAAAAATCGTATAGTTCCGGCATCAACGGCCAATACAATGACAATGCCAGTTATGTGTGGGGAGCCAAACTGGACGCTGGTTTGGAAGCCATGCAATACAATCCCTTCACCGGCGAACGCGAGATGACGCCTTTGACCTCGCGCGGCAAAGACAACCTGAAGAACTTCCAGCAGTTGAGTTTGATTACGAACAGCAACGTAAATGTGGCCTACAAGGGCGAGCATGGCAGCTTCCGCACCTCATTGACGCACGTGTTCAACAAAGGACAGTTCCCCAACGAGCGTTTGAATAAAATCAACTATACCGTATCGGGCAATATGAACTTCGGCAAGTTCAGCGCCGAGGGAGGCGTTACGTACAATCGCCGTTTCTATCCCAATATGAGCAATCCTGCCTACGACGGCGGTAAGAGCTATTTGTATCAGATTTTGGTGTGGTCCGGCGCCGAATACGACATTCGTGACTACAAGAACTATTGGAAGGTGAAGGACCAAGAGTCGCATTGGTGGGACCGCGGCAATTGGTATGAAAATCCTTGGTACGTGGCCAACGAAGTAACCGAGTCCAATACCTACGACGTGGTAAATGCTTTTGCCAACGCTTCTTACGAATTTATGCCTTGGCTGAAACTCTCATTCCGTTCGGGCGTGGATATGTACACTTCGAAAAGCGAATCGAAAGTACCCATCGGCTCACGTGCCGGAACAGGAGACATGAAAGGCTATTATGGCATCAGCCGTTCAACCGGTTTCAGCACGAATAACGACCTGATCTTGACAGCCGAAAAGCAGTGGGGAGACTTCAGCGTGGATGGTTTCATCGGCGGGACGCTCTATTATTGGCAGAGCGACAACTTGTCTTCGCATACGGCCGGCGGTTTGCTCGTGCCGGGCTATTACTCGCTCAATGCTTCCGTTGACCCTGCCGAGACGTCCAAATCTTATAGCAGCAAGCAGGTCAACTCGCTCTATGGCAAGGTAGGCGCTTCATACAAGAGCCTGGCTTTTGTCGAAGTGACCGGACGTAACGACTGGTCTTCTACCCTGCCTGCCGAGACCCGCTCTTATTTCTATCCCGCCGTATCCGGCAGTTTGATATTGTCCGAGATATTCCAACTGCCCAAGGCTCTTTCTTTCTGGAAGTTGAGAGGTTCTTGGACCACCACGAAGCACGATATGAGCGTTTATGCCATCAACGAATATTACAGCATCAGCAAGGACGTATGGGACCAAATGTCCGGCGCCAGCGTTTCTTCTACCCTGCGCAACAGCTTGCTGAGTCCTTCACAAACGCGATCATACGAGATAGGTACGGCCATCCACGTATTGAATAACCGCTTGCGTGTGGATTATACGTACTACAACACTTTGAAATTCAACAACACGCGCACTGCCACGCTGAGCAAGCCTTCCGGCTATACCGGCACGCAAGTGAACATGGACGAAGAGCAGATGCGCATGGGACATGAAATCACCATTACGGGCGACATCATCAAAAATGAGGACATGAACTGGACCGCGCAATTCAACTGGGCACGCGACCGATACGTTTATCACAAGATAGACCCGCAATACTCCACGCAGAAACCTTGGGTAGCCGAGGGCGAACGTTGGGATTGGGTGGCCATCTACGATTACCAACGCGATGCAGAGGGGAACATCATCCATGGTTCCGACGGCTTGCCACTGGTGAATCCTTTTACAAGCGTGATAGGCTATTCTTCGCCGGACTGGACATGGGGCCTGAACACCACGTTCAGTTGGAAAGGTTTGACCGTGAACATCGGCATCGACGGCAGCGTGGGCGGCATTGGTTACGACATGATCAGCCAGGCCATGTGGAATTCCGGCGCGCACATCGACAGTGACAATATGTACCGTTACGAAGAGGTAATGAACGGCAACCAGACTTTTGTGGGACCGGGCGTGAAACTGGTTTCGGGCGAGGCCAAATGGGATGCCGACGGCAATGTCTTGAGCGATAACCGCGTGTTTGCGCCGAACGACATTGTGGTGTCTTACCAAAACTATATGATGAAGACCAATCCCTATGCTTCGGGCGGAAACAAACGTCGCCAGAATTACTTTGACAAGACCTACATCAAGCTGCGCGACATCTCCATCAGCTATGCTTTGCCGAAGCACATCTGCGAGAAGTTGGGCACGAAAGGACTGTCCGTAGGCTTCACAGGACAAAACTTGCTGATGTGGTCTAAGGAATTCCGCTTCAGCGATCCGGAGTATGTATCTGCCGCCCTTTCTTCGCCCTCCATCCGTTACATGGGTTTCAGCGTAAGGGCAGATTTCTGATGTAAGAATATTCACTAATAACCAAAACATTCACAATGAGACTCTATAAATTTACGGCAGGCTTGTTGGCAGGCGGCATATTGTTAAGCTCCTGCACGGCCAACTTTGACGACATCAATACCAACCCGGACGGCATGACCCAGGTGACTCCCGCCTTGTTGGCCACGAGCGCCATCATGGGCATCGTCCGCCCCAACTCGAACAAGAGCTTTATCCAGCACATGCTGACGACCAAGCACATGGCTTGGTACGAACTGCTGGAGGAAAGCACGCAATACAACAACTTCGGCCGCGACGGTTTCGGCATATATCCCACATTGCGCAACTACACCGCCATGGAAGAACTGGCCGTGGAAACCTATCAGGACCAGAAGATTGTGAGCGCCTACAAAGGCTTGGCCCTCTTCCTGAAGGCGTACAGGCTCTTCAACCTGACCATCAGCGTGGGCGACATCCCTTACGAGAATATCCTGATGGGCGCCGACGGGCCGGAATACCTGACCGTCCCCTATAATACGCAGAAGGACGTCTTCCGCTTCCTCATCCGCGACTTGGATCAAGCGCATCAATATTTCGTCGAGGCAGGCGGAGCCACCTTTGAGGGCGACCCGGTGCTGGACGGCAACTCGGCCCACTGGGACCGCGTGTGCAACACCTTCGAGTTGCGCGTCTTGAGCATGCTCTCCATGAAGGAAGACGATCCGGACCTGAACGTCAAGGCCAAGTATGCCGAGGTGGCCGGACGCGATTTGCTCCAATCCAACGACGACAACCTGCAACTGGAGTTTTCCAGCAAAGAAGGGCAGATTTATCCCTTCAACGAAACCTTGCAGAGCTATAAGCAGTATGCCATGGTGTCTACCACCGTTGTCGATGTGCTGAAGGAATACGGGGATTACCGTTTGTTCTACTACGCCCGTCCTTCCGACAAGCGCGTCGAAGAAGGCATGCCGGCAGACAGTTGGGATGCTTACGTAGGCACGGACCCGTCCGACCCGTTCGAAGACATCATGGACAAAGCCAACTCGCGCGACTTCTCTATCCTGAACGACCGCTATACGGATGCCAGCAACCCTGCCGGCGAGCCATTCATCACCATCGGGTATGCCGAATTGTGCTTCAATCTGGCCGAAGCTGCGCTGAGAGGCTGGATTCAGGCCGAACCGTCCGCCTACTACAAGGCAGGCATCGAGGCAAGCATGCGCTTCGCGGCAGACCATACGCCCGACGATGCCAACTATCACCACAACCGCCAGATAACGGATGAGGTGATTGCCTCCACGCTGGATAATCCCGCCATCCAGTTGACGGGCGACTTCGACCACGACCTGTATCTCATCATGGAGCAGAAATATCTGGCCGGCTTCATGCAGATTCCGTACCTGACGTATTACGACTACCGCCGCACGGGTTGTCCGGAATTTCCCATTAACCCGGAGAGCAACCGGAATGTGTTTGCGCCGGACAAGATGCCTATGCGTTGGATGTATCCGCAAGATGAGTACGACTACAACAAAGCCAACATCGAGGAAGCCGTGCAACGCCAATTCGGCGGCTCGGACGACATCAACCAACTGATGTGGATTGTCAAAGAATAAGTCGCTAGACATAATTAGGTTCCATATCTGGAAGGATGCTTTCTCTGTGCATGGGGGAAGCATCCTTTTCCCGATACATAGGCACGGCCTTCTCCATGCCCAAGGATAAAACAGCGGCATCCGTCCGGAAAGACACGCAAAGCCTGCCGGAAAAACCGGCAATGTCTTGGACAAAGTTTAAACTTAGGCTGCGTTTATATAAACGTAGGTTGCGTTTTTATAAACGTACGGTACGTTTTTATAAACTTAAGCTGCGTTTAAACTTTATCCAAGACTTTGGTCGTTTTTCCGCAGGCATTGGCAAGTTTCCGGCGGACTTCCGGCGTTTTTTCCTGCGGACAAGGCGGGATTTCCCGGCAGGCGTGCCTTTTCATCTCCAAAGAAATATACACGTATGCAAAAACTAAGATTCATTTTTATCCTATGGGCCGTATGCTTGGCGGGGAATGCCCGGCTGGCAAAGGCTGCGACGGACACCCTGACCGTATTGCAACTGAACATCTGGCACGAAGGCACCCAAGTGGAAGGAGGCTTCCGGGCCATTGTGGACGAAATCAAGCGCACGGGAGCGGATGTGGTATTCCTCAGCGAAGTGCGCAATTATGACGGAGTGCCTTTCGTGCCCCGGCTGGTGAAGGCATTGCGCGAAGCCGGCGCCGATTATTACGGAGAATACAGCCCGCTGGATGTAGGCATTTTGTCGAAGTACCCCATCCTGGAGCAGGGCGATGTCCGGGCGGAGGAGCCGGGCGGCGGAAGCGGTTCGCTCCTGCGGGCAGTGCTGCAAATAGGAGGCCGGAAGATAGCTGCCTATTCGGCGCATTTGGATTATAAGAACTATGCTTGCTACCTGCCGCGCGGCTATGACGGGGCCACTTGGAAGAAGATGGCAGCGCCCGTGACCCATCCGGATTCGGTGTTGCAGGCCAACCGGCTTGCCTATCGCGAGGAAGTTATCGGCTTGTTCATCCGCCGGACGGAGGAGGACAGAAAGCAAGGTTTTACAGTCTTGCTGGGAGGCGACTTCAACGAGCCTTCGCATTTGGATTGGCAGGAAGACACGCGCCATTTGTGGGACCATCGCGGGGCAGTCGTCAACTGGGATTGTTCGCGCCTGCTGCTCAAAGCCGGCTTCAAGGATGCTTACCGCGAGCTTTATCCCAATCCGGTGACGCATCCGGGCTTTACATTCCCGTCGGACAACGACCGTGTGCCGGTGGACAAGCTGGCTTGGGCGCCCGAAGCCGACGAGCGCGACCGCATCGACTTCATCTACTATGCCGGACACGACATCCGGCCGGTAGCGGCCAAAGTGGTGGGACCTTCCCGTTCCATCGTCCGTGCCCGGCGGGTGGAAGAAGGCACTTCGGACAATTTCCTGCTCCCGCTGGGGGCTTGGCCTTCGGACCACAAAGGAGTATGGGCGGCTTTCCTGATGGTTACTTCGCATTGAGGCGCGCCAGCAACACCGAGAAACTGGTGCGCAAGTAAATGCCAGCCAAGACGCTGGTGGAAGCGGAAGAGCGGAAGGCGGTCCCGTCCGGAGCATGTCCTGTCCCGGCCAAGCGATGGAAGAGGCTGACATTCACGCCCACGGCGCAGACCTTGCCGAAATTGTGGGTGTATTCAGCACGTTCGTAGACCAAGTGCGCTTGGGGATATACGCCCCCTTCTTCGAGCGCGCTGAGGGAGCCGAAATAAGGCGAACCCAGGATGGTGACAAAACGGTGGGAGTAGAGGTAGCCTCCTTGCAGGCTGAAACCTTTCAGACGGACGCCGCCTTCCGCGTGCAGGGCATATCCCTTGTCCAAAGGGATGAGATTGCCGGACAGTTGCTTGTGGCTCAACAAGTGAACGCCTGCCCAGGCACGTTCCAACACGGGGCGCGCGAAACTCCGGTCGTATCCCACGCCCACAGCCAGGTTGGCCAAGCTGGATATGCCGTGGTATTCGTCTTGCTGGATTTCGCCGCCCAAGTGTTGCGCCACCATTTGCACGGGCACATACCATCCGCTTTCGCCGAACTTGACGCGCGACGAGAAGGCCAACGTGAACTGTTCCCGCTGATTGTCGCGGCGGAAGATGAAGTTTTGCCAGTCTATCCAGGCATCTATATCGAAGTAGGGGGAATTGAAAAGCACTTGCAGTCCGCTTTCCGGGTCCGTGCTCAAGTTATGTTCCGGGTTGTAAAGGGGTTCTATCAGCCGATGGTTGGCGCCGCCGTACAGATTGCCCAACACCAGGTTCAGGCGATTGTCGAAGCCGCTGAGCTGGGCACGGAAAAAGGGGCGGGCATGCAAGCCTTTGCCGTCTGCTTCGTTCTTGTTTTGCCAGTAAGGGAGGCCCTGATAACCTCCCGACGGATAGTGCTCGGCGCCGCTGTAATAGAGCAAGTGCACGCCGGCCTCCAGCTTCAGGTTGGCCAACGGCTGGTAGGCCACGCGGGGTTGCAGCCAAAGGCCGGGCAGCGTATAGCCGTCTTCCAACTCGCCTTTGAATTCATCGTTTTGAAAGAAGTTGAGGTTGTCTATCTCCAACGTCAGGCATCGTTTGCCTTCGGGCGACAACAAGTAAGGGCGGCGGAACACGTCGTCCTGCGTCTGTGCCTGCAAGGCGGCAGGGAGCATCCATAGCAGGAGCATCCACATCCAAGGCTGTCGGGCAAGGGTCTTCATCTGTCAGCCGGCGGTTTTCGTTTGCGTGTAGCCGGCTTTCAGCAGCAGTTCGGCCACCTTTTCCTTGAAGTCTCCTTGGATGATGATTTCCCCGTCCTTGGCCGTACCGCCCACGCCGCACTTGCCCTTCAGCAGTTTGCCCAATTCCTTCAGGTCATCGTCGGTGCCGACAAAGCCTGTGACGAGCGTAACAGTCTTCCCGCCCCGGTTCTTGCGGTCCAGCTTCACGCGGAGGCGTTGTTGCGCAGGAGGAAGGGTCGGCGTCTCCTCTTCTGCTTCCGTTTCATATTGGAAGTCCGGATTGGTGGAGTATACCACGTTCAGGCGGTCTTTCCAATCATTGTTTTTCGCATTGTTCTTTCCCATAAATCAAGTTTCAGTAGGTCGTGCCGCGACTTCTCGTTTCCGTGAGGAATCCGGCCGCGCAAAAGTAGTGTTTTTTTGCCGCTTCTGCATAACGGGAAAGCGGAAAACTTTCTCAAAAACAATCTTCGCCATATTCTGCAAGGATACGACCTTCTTGAAACTTCTGTTGCTATTTCCCAACAGTAAAAAACAGTATATCCACGGGGCGTTTGAATAGGTAATCTGCCGGTATTCCTTGAGTCGCCGCATTTCCCCACGCGGCAAGCCCGAAATCCACCCCGGCATTTTGCGCACACAGGCAGTCGTAGAGGGTATCGCCTATATAAAGAGCATCCTCGGCATGTATGCGGGCTGTGTTCAGATAAGTCTGCAATGGGTCAGGATAAGGTTTGGGGCGGGGAGTATCTTCCACACATATCACAGTGCCAAAATAACCGGACAATGCAAACGGGGCGGCAAAATCAGCCGTGTATTCGTGTCGGGTTTTCGATGTGACAATGCCCAGTTTATAGCCATTCGTTTTCAGGCTGTCCAACAATTGCGGGATGCCGTCGAAGAGCCGGATGCGGGATTTGTATTTCAACAGATGTTCATTCCACCTGTCGTTGGCGCGTTCCGTATCCGTTATGCCCAATTTGCGCAAGGTCACGCTGCCCGGTATGCCAAGCGCGAATTTCAGTTCGGGCTTTCCGATGTCCTTATGCAGCATTTCACGCACGGTATCTTGCAGGCTTTGGAGTATAGCCTCTTCCGTATCAATCAACGTGCCGTCGATATCGAACAGGATATGCTTGTACTTACTCATTGCCTTCTATTTGTTTGATTACACG
>CALUOW010000038.1 GCA_944322365.1 uncultured Bacteroides sp. | reverse complement strand
CTGTAGTGATTCTGCACCGCAGACACATGGAAGCCTTCAGCGGAGAGGATTTCTTCCGCACGTTTCAATTCAGCCAAGTTGTGGTTGGATACGCCCACGCGCTTTATCTTTCTTTTCTTCAATGCGGGAATCAGTCCGGGCGTCCAACGCTCCACATCAGCCGGATTGTGTATCCAATAAAGATCCACATAATCCGTGTCAAACCGTTTCAGGCTGGCATCCAGCATTTCTTCCACGGCATTCGGCGAGTCGGATGCAATCTGAGGGGTGAGTTTGGTGGAGATAAGCACCTGTTCACGCGGATGCTGCTTTGTGAAACCCGCCAAAATGTCTTCGGAAGCTCCCATGCCATACACGGTTGCCGTGTCCCAAAGGTTCAGCCCATTGTTCATAGCCGCATCGAATACCGGCTTTAAATCTTCTGCGGAAAGATTGTTTCCAAACACTTGGTCACCTCCGGCGGCACCTGTGCCCCATGACCATGTGCCCAGGGCGATTTTAGGATAACTCTCATTGTTTGCCATAACGCTGTTCTTTTTAAAAGTTTTCTGCTGCAAAGTTAGGACGGTTATATCTTAATTATGTTGTTCTATGGCTCAACTTATGTTTGTGTAAGGCTCAATGTTGTTTTCTGGAGGGGGGGACGAAGTGTGCTCTGAAATCTCTTAAACCAATTTGAGAGTTCCATATTTTGTGTTATGAATATCCGCAAAGCCTCGATGCTTAAGTCCGTTCGGGTTCCACCCGTATTGGAACCGGGTTCCACCCGTATTGGAACCGGGTTCCACCCGTACTGGAACCGGGTGCCACCCGTACTGGAACGGCGTTCTCTCCGTATTTTAACGGTGTCACATCCGTATTGTGAAGGTGTCACTCCCGTACTGTGAAGGCATGGGAATGTTTGGTTAGGGTTATTGCGGATATTCATTAAAAAAGCCGATGCCCCGTTTTAATTTGGACCGGGGCACCGGCTTTTCAATTATTAAGAAACTAATGTGTTACTCTTGTACGGACAAGTTCTTGAATTCTACGGTCGGGGCAGCTTCCAGCGTGCTCTTATAGTGGAAGCCCAAGCGGATGACGTGACCCGTATACGAGGTCAAATCTACCGGCGTGATGCTCACGAAGTCCCAATCGTTGCCTTCGGGCCAACCGGCAACCTCCAGTTGTTCCCATGTGGCGGTAGTGGCATCGCCGTCATAGTCGGTAGAGATGCTTACGGTGATGTAGTCTTCCACGTTTCTTCCGTTCAGGAAGTTGATGGCCGCATCAAAGCGCAGGATAGGAGCCACGGCATTGGTCAAATCGATTTCGGGCGATACCAGCCAGCTTTCGGCCGCGATGTTTCCGCCGCTATAAGCGGATGCTTTCCAACCATAGCGGGTGTCGAGCGTCCAGACGTAGGTCAGCGTGGAAAGCTCGATGTCTTGGGCCGTGAAGCCGCCATCTTCGCCATCCAGCAGGGTTGATTCGTAGTAAACGCGTGCTTCTATCCACTCGCCGTCTGCCTTTTGGAAAGTGATGGTGGCATCTTGGGCAACGGTGGTTTCGCTCCATGCGGCGCCATCGTAGGCAAACTCCGTGGCGGCAATTCCGCCTTCGTCATTGGCGTAGTAGACCACGGCGGCCACGTCTCCGGCCTGTGCATACGGATAGGTCAGACGCAGGTAGGTAGGCAAGGTTTCTTCCGGATTGCCAATGTAAGAATAACCCATCTGGGCATAGTCGGAGGGCTGGAGTACGGCTATGTCAGCCTCGTCGGCGCTGTATTGCGACCAAGAGCCGGACGTGGCGTTATAGCGGTAGACGGCAGAGGCATTGGCCTGCGAGGCGGCGCGTGTCGTGGCCAGGGCTTGTGCGGCAACTTCGCCTTCGGGCACTTCTTTGAAGAGGCATACGTCCCAATAGTTGGACTTCTCGGCCACTACGACGTTCTTCACTTCCCACGTAACGGCTGTGGATTCGTTGCTGACATATTTGAAGGCAATGTGTACCTTTTTGCCTTTGTAGGCTTCAAGAGAGACTTCGCCGGTGGGGACGAAGGTCCAGCTTGTTCCTTCCGACCAGTTGGTCACTTCCACTTCTTTCCATGTAGCGGCAGTCACATCGCCTGCATAGTCGTCGGAAACCAGCACATTGACAAAGTCTGCACGGTTGGCTCCCCGCAAGAAGTTGATTGCCATGTCGGCCTTGAAGACGGGATTCGTAGCGTTGCTCAGGTCTATTTCGGTGGATACCAACCAGCTTTCGGACACTTGGTTGCTGCCGTTGACATAGGAACTGCCTTTCCAATATCCATATTCCTCGTCATAGCTCCAAACATAAGTCTGGTCGCCCATCTGGATGTCCTGGGCCTTGAAGGCGCCGTCGTCCTCCTTCATGGGAGCGTCCAAGTATTTGGTGGTTTCGAAGCGTTCGGGCAGGTAAGAGCCGTAAGAATAGCTGTCGTTATAGAGCGTCAGCTTCACAGACTTGCCTTTTGCCACGTTGGTCACGGCAAAGGTGCCGTCGCCGTTGGGCGTGATGGTCCATTCGCCACCCTCGGCGGGCAAGGACGTGGTCATATTGAAATTGTCGAAGTTGCCGGACATGTAGAGGTATTGTCCCCACTCATTCTGCAAGGAATATCCCGTAGTCATCTTGGCAAGGGTCATGGCCTGCGGCTTGCCTTCGTCGGAAGAGATGATTCCGTCCGTCACGCCAATCGGGTCAGGATAGATATATCCATACGGGCGTTCTTCGCTATCCAGCTTGCCGAAGGGGTAATAGTTGCCGTCGCTTCCTTGGGCAGCCATCACATAGACGCCTCCGGCTTCGTCCAGCTCGGTCACTTGCTGATAGAGGACGGGGATTTCTGTGGAAGAGCCGCCTCCGGGTTCCGTCTCCGAATAAGCGTAGTTGACCAGGCGCATGGCACCGTCGGCAGGCTCCTGGATGCTTTCTTTCAGCACGTTGGGCAATTGGCGGATGGTGGAAGGCGTGAAGAAGGACACGCTGGAGCCTTCGCCCCACACCTTTTCATAATCGGCCGAAGTCAAATCATACGCCGTAATGCCGTTGAAGTCTTTCAGATAGGCGGGCAGATCGCCGTATGTCTTGTGGTCGACCGTAATCTTGGAGCCATTGTCCAAATAAGGATAGCGGTTGTCGATGAAGGCGGGCAGATACCATACGGCAGGCGCCTCGTCGGTGAAATATCCGTTCACGCCCACGGCGTTGAGGGCTGCCACGTAAGTCTTTCCCTCGGCGTCCTTGGACAAGGCAAGCGATTGGTTGGCATCCAATCCGGCAATGGTCTTATAATCGGCTTCCAGCAACGTGAGGGTGTCTGTCCGCACGTCTGTCGGGTGTGCCAAGTCGTCAAACCCCGGAAAGTGGTCTTCGTTATAGTCGCATCCGGCAAGCAGGACAGATGCCGCAAACAAACTGTATATAAATCTTTTATTCATAATCTTCAGTCTTTAGGGGTATTGGTGTTTAGAAATTGAACTTCAGTCGGATGGAGTAGGTACGGCCAAATCCGTAGAATACGCCTTCCACATCTTCCCACGTGCTTCCGTCATAGGCATCGGCAATGTATTCTTGGTCGAAGAGGTTGTTGATATTGCCGCTCAGCGTGGCGCGTATCTTGCCGAAATCGAAAGAATAGCCTGCGCCCAAGTCGAAGGTCGAATAAGACGGAACTTGCCACGGGGCTTCTACGCGGTATTCCTCGCCGGAGCGGGCATTGCTTGCCTCGATGTCATAGTCGGCAAAGTTGCGGGCGGCAAAGTTCCAGTCAAGAGCTACGTAGAGGCCCTTCATCGGACGAACCTTCACGCCCAAGGCTGCCGTAGTTTGAGCCGAGCCGCCTACGTGAACGTCGTCCATGCGGATCATGTAGCGATATTTGTCGATGTTGCTCATATCCGTCACGACGTTTCCGCCCGGGCTGTCCACCATCTGGCCGGCCGAATCGTAGTAGAAACCGGTGGCCAAGCCGTCCCAACGCCAGTCGCCCCACGAGAACATGCCGTTGATGTCCATCCAAGGAAGCGGATGCGCCTCGAAGTCCAATTCGATACCCATGTGTTTGGCGTTGGCGCCCGTCATGTTCATGGTGTATCGTTCTCCGTTGGATGTAGAGCTGTCATACAGGCTCTTGTCCATCCATTGCGTATAGTAAGCATTGACATTGGCTGCCAGCAAGCGGCTGCGGAAGCCATAGCCGATTTCGAAGGACATCACCTTCTCGTTGACGGCATCCGGGTTGCGCGCATGGGAGTTTTGGGAGTTGATGAAAGAAGTGTCGAACATCGGGGCGCGGCTGATGAAACCGGCGTTGAAGAATACGTTGTGGTTCTCCGTCAGGTTATAGTTGACGCCGCCCTTGATGTTGCCGCCCAAGTAGTTTTTCTTGCCGCTCTTGGCGTGGTCTTCGTCATAATAGAAGCGGTCGTAGCGCCAATAGCCCGTGTTCGAGAGGCCGCCGGATACAAAGGCGCTCAGCTTGTCGCGGTTGTACTCCAACTGGGCGAATACGCCTTCGGACATCACAAAACCGTCGTAGTCGCGATAGACCACGTCGCCCACGTTCAGCTTCTGCTTGGCAAAGGCGGGGTTGGCAGCGGCGGCATTATTGGCCACGTCCACGTATTGGCGGTTGTAGTCGATGAAATACGAGCCGCTGAACAAGTCGGTAATGATATTCTGGTGCAAGCCCTTGTAGTAGCGGAAGTCAATGCCGCCGTAGAAGTCGAAGTATTCGCCAAACTTGGTGGTGTAAGTGGAGAGCAAGCCATACCATTCGTGGTTGTTCATCGACTTGGCCATCACCATCTTCGAACCCGTCGTGCTGGCGGCATTCATCGCGTCGATGGCATCATAGTCAAAGGTGCCGTCCGGATGGCGGAAATCGTTGTTCACGTAGCCATAGGAAGCGCCATACCACTTCGAACGCCATTCCTGGTCGCCCGTGCCGCTGTATCCGTTGCCTCGGCCGATGGAGACGTAGAGCGCGGTGCTCAAGCTGGATTTATGGTCGATTTGCCACAAGTGGTTCAACGAAATCTGCGGCTTGTGGTAAGCATTGCGGCTGGAGTTGTACACCTGCCCCTTGCGGTATCCGAAAGTCGGGTTGTAGCGGTAAGGGCTTTGCTCGCCCATGTATTGGCGGACGCGCTGCCACTCCTTGATGCTGAGCGCGTTGTTATAATTGCGCTGGTAGTGCCATTGCGGGGCGCCGAAAGCCGACAAACTCAGTTGGTGGTTGTCGTTGATGCGCTTGGCGATGTTCACAAACCAGTTATAGCCTTCGGATTGGGTGCCTTGGATATAACCCTCGCGCCAATCCTTGCCGCCCAGCAGGGTGAAGGCCCAACCATCCTTCGTCATGCCCGACGAGACGCTGAACAAGAGTTTGTTGAATCCGTCGTTGCCCATGGCATAAGAGACATATCCGCCCTTCTTGGCGTCGATGCTCTTGGTGATGATGTTGATAGAGCCGCCCACGGCCGGCGAAGACACCTTCGAAGCGCCCAATCCGCGCTGCACCTGCATGGTGCTGGTCACGTCGGACAAACCTGCCCAGTTGGACCAATATACCTTCTGGTTCTCCATGCCGTTCATCGGCACGCCGTTGATCATCACGGCCACATTCTCGCTGTCGAAGCCACGGATGCGGGTGCGGGCGTCGCCATAGCCGCCGCCTTCCTTGGTGACATACACGCCGGGAGTGGATTTGAGCAATTCGGGGAACTCCTGCGTGCCCAGCTTCTCTTCGATGAAGACAGGATTGACGGACGACATGGCCACGGGCGTCTTGCGCGCCACGGCGATGGACGAAGTAATGGTCACGTCGGCCAGCATGACCGCGTCTTGCGCCAATTCAATGACGCCCAAGTTTTGAGCATTGTTCACCTCCACCCGCTTGTCTTTATAGCCCACATAGCGGAAGAGCAACGTGCTTTGCGGATGAACACTCGCCTTGAAGTTGCCGTCAATGTCGGTAATGACACCTTCCGAGGTGCCATCCACCATCACCGAAGCGCCAATCAGCGGCTCGCCTGTCTCTGCGTCAATCACTTGTCCGCGCACCGTAATCGTCTG
Organism: uncultured Bacteroides sp.; assembly: GCA_944322365.1. Classification (GTDB taxonomy): domain Bacteria; phylum Bacteroidota; class Bacteroidia; order Bacteroidales; family Bacteroidaceae; genus Bacteroides. The sequence goes on along the minus strand of CALUOW010000038.1, from coordinate 11,295 downwards.
TGCATAAGCCGACAGCCCCATTACGGATAGGACAATGACCAAGAAGAAATGAATCAGACCTTTTCTCATAATTCTGTTTTTAGTTTAATAAAATAATGTTAACGAAACACCCGATAGTGTTTCATTTTGCAAAAGTAATGAATAAAACGCATATAAATATTACAACTATGCTACATTTTTGTTCAGTCAACGAAAGGATTTTTAATGCTATACAACATTTGCCCTCTTGCCTTGCCCTCCGCTTTGCGCCCTTTTGTCGCGGTCTTTGTTTGGCAAAGCCGGCCCCAAAGTGCTTCGTCCGGCAAGGATATGCCGCCCGCCGCCAGTTTCCGGCTTGCCTCCCTCTTGCATCGTGCGAAGGCAATCTGAATGGCTAATGATTGATTTTATAAACAATTTTAATTAATGCTGAAACGTATGATTCATTACAATTGAAAATCGTCTTTTCGGACAAAATGTGAATATTTCCCTGTCAAGGCCGGTCTTCCGCATTTCCCGCCGCTCAGGGCCGCGAAGGCTTTCTAGGCGATTATCCACCCGTTTAAAGCCCTGAAAATGCAGGAAATGGGCTAATTTTCGCCTTCAACTCCGTCATCCCTTCGTTACCCCTCCTATTCCTCTCCTATTCCCCTCCTATTTCTCTCCTATTTCGGGCCTATTTAGAAGCGGCGATTCGTATGTCCGGCAAGGGTTTGAGAAGGAAGCGAAAAGATGCGAGTGCGAGTTATTTACAATATATGAATGTGTTTGTTGATTTTTAGGATGTTGTGGGTTGGGCGGGTTATTTTCATTAGAGTCTGTTGTGGATTTTCATCTGCTCTGTCATTCGTAAGCGAAGGATTCTCCCGCTCACTTCCGATGTCGGGAGATGCTTCACTGTTTAAATAAGTTCTTACTTGGAAAGGTCGAACAGATAGGTGACTTTCACCGTGATAGTGCCATGGGCAGAGCGGGAGAAGTAATCCTTCTTCGTGCTGTTGTAGAAGTCCGAGAGGCCGAAGTAATAACGTCCTTCCACCAAGAAGTTGCCTGCCCGTTTAGTCCTGAATTCCACGCCTGCGCCGCCTGCGATGCCGTAATCGAATGAGTTGTCGATGGCTTTGTCGTGTTGCTCCACCTCGGCGTAGGGATTGCTGTCAATCATTCCCTCCATGTCGCCCGACTGGGTGTAAGAATCTCCTAGCAGGAAGCCTATCTGCGGACCGATGTTGAGGAAGAATTGCAAACCACGGTCTTTGCCAAAGGCCAAGTGGGCCAGGAAGGGGATTTCCACATAATTCATCGTGCGTGTATAGTGCACGTCGGGGTAGTTTTCATAAAATTCGTCCCATCCGCGTTGCGAGAAGTTGACCTCGACCTGCGCGCCGCATATCATGCCGAAGTATTTCTCGGAGATGTAGCGGGCGGTCAGGCCGGCGTTGATGCCCATCAGGTTTTTCTGCTCTACACGGGGCATGAAGCTGACTTTGCTCAGGTTGATGCCTCCGTTGACGCCCAAGGCGAAATTATAGCGTTGCTCGCCCACTTGGGCATGGGCCGTGAGCGCCAGCAGGGGAAGCAGTAGGATTAATGTCAGATATTTTGCATTCATAGGAGTCTGTCAATCAAAGTCCAGTTTAATCAGTTCAAAGTTCTTGGTGAAGTGCACGAAGAATACTTTCCGGTTGATGAATCCTCCCCAGTTGTTCACGCGTTGGAATTTGAATCCTGTCTGGATGGGCACGAGGTTCAGTTGCTGGATGTCTTTCTCGAACTCGGTGCCATAGGCGGAGAGCCCCTTCAAGAAGAAGTAGCCCGTATCGAAGCCCAGCATCCCGAATTTGGGGTAACGCTCTTCCATGTCCTTGCCATACCATTGCTGGTAGCGTCGGTTGAAGCGGACGGAGGCCGGCAGGAGGTTGTTGGTATAGAAGGAGGAATAGAAATAGGTATCCAGCTCGAAGAAGGCCTCCAAGTGGTCTTTCGTATAGGTTTGCCACTCCGGATAGCCGAAGAGGTGGATGCTCTGTTCGGGATTGTCGCGCACGAGCAGGGTCAGTTGGGGCAGAATCTTGATGAGGGTCAGGTTGCTGCCCGAGGTGGGTATGAAGACATTTTCGCGGCCTTCTGCCAGCAGGGAGGCCAACGAAGCCGCCGTGGCGTTTTCGTTAATCGTCTTGGGGGCGATGCCTTTTCCTCGCAATTCTTCCTTCAATCCTTTGATGAAATCGGCTTTGTCCTTGGCGCCTTGCGTGGCTTCGATGAAGATGATGTTGGCCTTGGCGAATTGGCGGATGAAGTGTTCGTAGACTTCGGAGTAAAGGTAGGATTGGGGCGTATTGATTTGGTAGACCTGCGGGTTGCGGAATACCGTGTTGTCCTTCGACGTGAAGGGGATGACCAGGCGTATGTCGTTCTGTTTGGCGAAGTCGGCCAGGGGTTTGATGTGCGATTGGTAAAGCGGGCCGAAGATGATGTCCATCTCCTTCATTTCGGGGCGCGCCAACAAGGAGTTGAGCGATGATTTTTCTGACCCCGAATTATAAGCGTAGAGGTCGATGGATGTGCCCGTTCGCTTCAAGCTGTCCACAGCCATGAGGAAGCCTTCGTAATACTCCACCATGCGTGCGGATTCGCTTCGTGCCACGTCGTAGAAGGGGAGGACGAGGGCGGCCCGTATGCTTTTATAGCGTTCGGCTTTCTTGGCGTTGGCTTGGAAAAGCTCCGTGTCCGTGGGGATGCGTTCGGGTTGCGTTTCCTGCTGTTGCTCCTCCTTGGCCACGGGGTAGGGGATGCAGAGCCAGCTGCCCCGATCCAGTTTGTCCTTGTCCTTCAGCTCGGGATTGGCGGCTATGAGTTCGTCTTCCGTGATGCCGTATTTCCGGCTGATGCTGTACACCGTCTCGCGCCGCTTCACCTTGTGCATCTCGCGGCATTTCGGCTCCACCGGTCCTTGGATGTCGGCTTTCGGTTCTTCGGGGCGGGCGGTTTCGGCTTTCTCTCCTCCGGCGGGGATGAGGATGACTTGCCCGAAGCGGAAGTTGTTGGCGCTCAACCCTGGATTGGCATTGCAGATGGCTTGGGCGGAAACGCCGTATTTCCGGGTCAGTTGGTAGAGGGTTTCCCCTGGGGCGATGGTGTGGTAGGTGGCGCCCCCCGTGTTGGGGATGCGCAGGGTTTGTCCGGCGTATATCTTGTCGTCGGCGCCCGGGTTCAGCCGGACGATGTCTGCCTGGCTCACGCCATACATGCTGGCTATGGAGTAGAGGCTCTGCCCCTTCTCGATGGTGTGCAGGATATAGGATGCGGATTCTTGCGCCAAGGCCTGGAAGCAGCAAGTGCCGGCCAATAACAGGGTGCCAATGAGGCGTCTTATCAGTTTCATGCGATGTCGTCTTTTTACAATTAGCTGCAAAGGTAAGCATATTGCTCCATACTTGCCAACGTATTTCGTTAAGAAAATCATATCATGCTTTTTAAAAGTCGAATTTCTGGGCTTGTAAGCGGATATTTGGAGGGAAACCTGTATTTTTGCGCGTATTTAGGGCATGCCCTCATCTATTATTGGATTATGCAAGAACAAGAATATATAGAAGTATATGGTGCCCGCGTGCACAATCTGAAGAACATCGACGTCCGCATCCCCCGCGACAGCCTGACGGTGATTACCGGGTTGAGCGGGAGCGGCAAGTCGTCGTTGGCGTTCGACACGCTCTTTGCCGAAGGACAACGGCGCTATATCGAGACCTTCTCCGCGTATGCTCGGAATTTCCTGGGCAACCTGGAGCGTCCGGACGTGGACAAGATAACGGGGCTTAGCCCGGTCATCTCCATCGAGCAGAAGACCACGAACAAGAACCCGCGCTCCACCGTGGGCACCACGACCGAGATTTACGACTTCCTCCGCCTGCTCTATGCCCGGGCGGGAGAAGCCTACTCCTACCTGTCCGGCGAGAAGATGGTGAAGTACACCGAGGAGCAGATTATAGAGCTTATCCTGCGCGACTATAAGGACAAGCGCATCTACATCTTGGCTCCCTTGGTGCGCAACCGCAAGGGGCACTACAAGGAACTCTTCGAGCAAGTGCGCAAGAAGGGCTACCTCTACGTCCGGGTGGATGGCGAGGTGCGCGAAGCCCTGCCCGGCATGAAGCTGGACAGATACAAGAACCACGATGTGGAGGTGGTCATCGACAAGCTCATCCCCTCGGACAAGGACGACGTGCGGCTGAAGAACAGCGTGGCCACCGCCATGAAGCAGGGCGACGGGCTCCTGATGGTGCTGGACATGCAGACGGGCGACTTGCGCCACTACAGCAAACGCCTGATGTGTCCCGTCACCGGCCTTTCCTATCGCGAGCCGGCGCCTCATAACTTCTCTTTCAATTCCCCCCAAGGTGCCTGCCCCCGTTGCAAGGGATTGGGCGTGGTCAATCTGATAGACATCGACAAGGTCATCCCCGACCGTTCGCTCTCCATTGCCGAGGGCGCGTTCGTCCCCTTGGGAAAGTACAAAAACAACATGATATTCTGGCAGATAGCCGCCTTGTTGGAGCGATACGAAGCCACCCTCAAGACACCGGTGGGCGAATTGCCGGACGAAGCCATTGACGAAATCCTGTATGGCTCGGACGAACGGTTGCGCATCAAGAGCTCCTTGGTGGGGACTTCCTCCGATTATTATGTCGTGTTCGAAGGCGTGGTGAAGTACATCCAGATGTTGCAGGACAGCGATGCCTCCGCCACCGCCCGCAAGTGGGCCGAGCAATTCGCCAAGACCGATGTCTGTCCGGAGTGCCACGGCGCCCGCCTCAACCGCGAGGCCCTCTCCTTCCGCATCCACGACAAGAACATCTACCAGCTCTCCACGATGGACATCAGCGAACTGTACGACTGGCTGATGCACGTGGACGAACACCTCTCCGACAAGCAGCGCCAGATAGCCGCCGAGATACTGAAGGAAATCCGCACCCGCCTCAAGTTCCTCTTGGACGTGGGTTTGGATTACCTCTCCCTCAACCGTTCGTCCATGAGCCTGTCCGGAGGCGAGAGCCAACGCATCCGCCTTGCCACGCAGATAGGCTCGCAACTGGTGAACGTGCTCTACATCCTCGACGAACCCAGCATCGGCCTCCACCAGCGCGACAACGAACGGCTTATCCACTCCCTGAAAGAGTTGCGCGACATCGGCAATTCCGTCATCGTCGTCGAGCATGACAAGGACATGATGCTTTCTGCCGACTATGTGGTGGACATGGGCCCCAAGGCCGGACGGCTGGGCGGGGAAGTGGTCTTCAGCGGCACGCCCCACGAGATGCTCCGCACCCATACGCTGACCTCGCAATACCTCAACGGAGAGCTTTGTATTGCGGTGCCGCCCACTCGCAGGCGCGGAAACGGGCACAATCTTTCGCTAAGGGGAGCGCGGGGCAATAACCTGAAAAACGTGGATGTGGACTTCCCTCTCGGCACCCTGATTTGCGTCACCGGCGTATCGGGCAGCGGCAAGTCCACCCTCATCAACGAAACCCTGCAACCCATCCTCTCGCAACGCTTCTACCGCTCCTTGCAAGACCCCTTGCCCTACGGCAGCATCGAGGGGTTGGAGTATATAGACAAGGTGGTCAATGTCGACCAATCCCCGCTGGGGCGCACTCCCCGCTCGAACCCTGCCACCTACACGGGCGTGTTCTCGGACATCCGCAACCTCTTCGTTGGCCTCCCCGAAGCCAAGATGCGCGGCTACAAGCCCGGACGTTTCTCGTTCAACGTCAGCGGCGGACGGTGCGAGGCTTGCCAAGGTAACGGCTACAAAACCATCGAGATGAACTTCCTGCCCGATGTCTACGTCCCCTGCGAGGTGTGCCACGGCAAGCGATACAACCGCGAGACGCTGGAAGTGCGCTACAAGGGCAAGTCCATCGCCGACGTGCTCGACCTCACCATCAACCTAGCCGTGGAGTTCTTCGAGAATGTGCCTTCCATATTAAATAAGATAAAGGTGCTGCAAGACGTGGGCTTGGGATACATCAAATTGGGCCAGCCCAGTACCACCCTCTCCGGCGGCGAGAGCCAGCGCGTCAAGCTGGCCACCGAACTGGCCAAGCGTGACACGGGCAAGACCGTCTACATCCTGGACGAGCCTACCACGGGTCTCCACTTTGAGGATATCCGCGTGCTGATGAACGTGCTGAACCGCTTGGTGGACAAGGGCAACACGGTCATTGTCATCGAGCACAACTTGGACGTCATCAAGATGGCCGACTATATCATCGACATGGGTCCCGAAGGCGGACGGGGCGGGGGAGTGCTCCTCTCCTGCGGCACGCCCGAAGAGGTGGCGATGAGCGACAAAGGATATACGCCCCGCTTTCTCCGGGAAGAGCTGAAGATACCCCACGCGTGACCCTTTAGAGGCTCAATATATAGTAAATAAGAATAGGTGTAAAGCATTATAGTATGACTAAAACCAAGATAAACAAGACCAACGCCGCCCGCCTGCTGGACAAGGCCAAGGTGGCTTATGAACTCATCCCCTACGAGGTGGACGAGAACGACCTCAGCGCGCCCCACGTGGCCGCCTCGCTGGGCGAAGACATCAACTGCGTGTTCAAGACGCTCGTGCTGCACGGCGACAAGACGGGGCACTTCGTCTGCGTCATCCCCGGCGAGCACGAGGTGGATTTGAAATTGGCCGCCAAAGTGTCGGGCAACAAGAAGTGCGACCTTATCCCCGTCAAAGAGCTGCTGCCCCTCACGGGCTACATCCGTGGCGGCTGCTCGCCCATCGGGATGAAGAAGCCTTTCCCCACCTACATCCACCGCACCTGCCTGGACTTTCCTTATATCTATGTCAGCGCCGGGATGCGCGGTTTGCAGCTGAAAATCGCCCCGCAAGACTTAATTCGGGAGGCAAAGGCAGAAGTTTGCGAGTTGTTTGTTGGATAAACCGATAAAATGATTACATTTGCACCACAATTAAAAACAAACTCATTTATTAATCGTTTTAATACCTGATTTATTCGTTATGTTTGAAGGACAACCTAAAGGTCTTTTTGCATTGGCGTTGGCCAATACAGGCGAGCGGTTCGGTTACTACACCATGCTTGCCATCTTCGTGCTTTTCTTGAAAGCCAACTTTGATTTGTCGCCGGGCACGGCTGGTACTATCTATTCAACTTTCTTGGCGTTGGTTTATTTCCTCCCCTTCATCGGCGGCATCCTGGCCGACAAATACGGCTATGGCAAGATGGTGACGGTGGGCATCATCGCCATGTTCGTGGGCTACGTGCTACTGTCCCTTCCGTTGGGCAACGGCACGATGGCGTGGGTGTGCATGTTTGCCGCCTTGTTCATCATCAGTGCGGGCACGGGTCTCTTCAAGGGCAACCTCCAAGTGATGGTGGGCAACCTGTATGACGCGCCCGAATATGCCGCCAAGCGCGACTCGGCGTTCAGCATTTTCTACATGGCCATCAACATCGGCGCGCTCTTTGCCCCGACGGCTGCCGTAGAGATTATGGATTATGCGCAGAAGACGTGGGGCGTCAGCATGAACGACTCATACCACTTCGCCTTCGCCGTGGCTTGCGTGTCGCTCATCGTGTCCATGGCCATCTACTATGGCTTCCGTGGCACCTTCCGCCATGTGGAGGGCAGCACTAAGCAGGCCGAGGTAGAAAAGAAGGTCGAACATCACGAAGAGTTGTCCCCGCGCGAGACGAAAGAACGCATCGTAGCTCTCTGCCTGGTGTTTGCCGTGGTCATCTTCTTCTGGATGGCTTTCCATCAAAACGGCTTGACCCTGACTTACTTTGCCGATGAGTTCACCGCCAAGAGTTCGGCCGGCTTGGAGAGCATGATGTTCGATGTCATCAACCTCGTGGCTGTCATCTTCATCGTCTATGCTTTGTTCTCCCTCTTCCAATCCAAGACGGGCAAGGGCAAGCTCATATCGGGCGTGGTGATATTGCTGTCTGCCCTCTTCCTAGTTTATCGCTACTCCACGTTGGAGGGCAGCGTGGCTGTCAGCGCTCCTATCTTCCAGCACTTCAACCCGTTCTTCGTGGTGGCTCTGACGCCGGTGTCCATGGCCATTTTCAGCTCGTTGGCGCGCAAGGGCAAGGAGCCTTCCGCCCCGCGCAAGATTGGCCTTGGCATGTTGGTGGCCGCCTGCGGTTACATTGTGATGATTGTGGCCTCGATGGGTCTCCTCTCGCCGACGGAGCAGGCTGCGGCCGGCGAGGCGGGCATGTTCGTGTCGCCCACTTGGTTGGTATCCACCTACTTGGTATTGACGTTTGCCGAACTGTTGCTTTCGCCCATGGGCATTTCGTTTGTGTCCAAGGTGGCTCCTCCCAAGTACAAGGGTATGATGATGGGCGGTTGGTTTGTAGCCACTGCCATTGGCAACTACTTGACCGCCGTAGCCGCTTGGTTGTGGGGCGACCTGCCGTTGTGGGTCGTTTGGGGCGTGCTGATGGTGCTCTGCCTCCTGGCTGCCTTGTTCATCTTCTCCGTGATGAAGCGTCTGGAGAAGGTGGCGTAAGCCTTGTGTAATGAAGAATGAAGAACTAAGAATGAAGAATTTATTTGCGTGCTCTTTCCACACGAAGATTCTTCATTCTTAGTTCTTCATTCTTCATTTAATCAGATTTCCATCCCCATGATATAGTCGTTCATATAGAATCCACCTCCGATAGGAAAATCCCCTTCACGCACCTTCCGCATCCCCATGTGCTCGTAGAAGTGCAGGGCCTTGTTGTGGCGGTTTACGTTCAGCTCCATTTGGCAAGGCGCGGGGTGCATGTCTTTGATGTGCTTGATGGCTTCGCGGAAAAGGAAGCTCCCGCAATGCGCCCCTTGGAAGTAGGGCAGCACGTAAATCTTCTCCAGGTGAAACAAGTCTTTGCCATCTGGCCGGACGGATACATAGCCTGCCGCCTCGCACTCCTCGTAGGCCAACAGATACACATGGCCTTCTTCCTCCATCTGCTTGCGGATGTTCGCTTCGGAGTACATCCATTCCATCATATAGTCTATTTGTTCGGAAGTCAAGATGTCCCGGTAGGTTGCCGGGAAGACCTGTTGCGCCAGCTTCCGAATCAGGGCGCAGTCGTCGGTCGTTGCTTTTCGGATAGTAAACATAGTTGTAACCAAAAATAGGGTTCAGAAAGGGTTATCGCATCGTATCGGTTCATTTTCAGAATGCGCCTATATAAAACTAGTACGAAAATTTTTCTATTTTGTACAAAAGGCGTAATTTTGCGACTTTAGAAGCCATAACCGTTGTGGCTGACAAATATAGGGATTAATTATTAGATAACAAAAATATGGTGAAACACATTGTATTATTCAAATTGAAGGATGAGGCTCCTGCCGACAAGAAGCGGGAAGCCATGCACGCCTTCAAGCAAGCCATCGAGGCTTTGCCCGCAAAAATCCCCTTTATCCGCAAGGTGGAGGTGGGGTTGAACTTCAATCCCGCAGAGACTTGGCACATAGCCCTTTATAGTGAGTTTGACACGCTGGACGATGTGAAGGCATACGCCGCGCATCCGGATCATGTGGCCGCCGGCGCCTTGTTGGCCGAGGTGCGCGAGAGCCGGGCGTGCGTGGATTACGAAATTTGATTAAACATTACGCTACAATAATGAAGAAGTCATTGCTCTTTTTATGCCTGCTTCTGACGGCCTTCGTGGTGCGGGCGCAGATTCTGGAGCCGGTCACCTTCAAGTCGGAGTGGAAGAAGGTGTCGGACGAGAAGGTGGAAATCGTGTTTACAGGTACCATCGACCCCGGGTGGCATGTCTATTCGACGGACTTGGGCGACGGTGGTCCTATCTCTGCCACTTTCAATGTAGATAAGATTCAGGGCGCCGAGCCGGTGGGCAAGTTGAAACCTGTCGGCAAGGAAATTTCTGCCTTCGACAAGATGTTCGAAATGCAAGTGCGCTATTTCGAGAAGACGGCGCAATTCGTGCAGGAACTCAAGCTGACGGGCGGCGCCTACGAGGTGGAAGGTTACTTGGAGTACGGGGCTTGCAACGACCAGAATTGCCTGCCTCCCACGCAAGTTTCTTTCAGCTTCAAAGGGGCGGGCGCAGGCACTGCGCAAGAGTCTGCCCAACTCCCCGTTGAGGAGGCTGCGCCAATGTCTGGCGGAGACGCGGACAAGTCTTCGGCTTCCTCTGCCTCCGTGTCCGGCCAGCCTGATTATTGGAAGCCTGTCATCGACCAGCTCAATTCGTTTGGCGAGACTGTTTCCCAGCGCGACTTGTCGTGGCTCTATGTCTTCGGCATGGGTTTCCTGGGCGGCTTGCTCGCCTTGTTCACTCCGTGCGTATGGCCCATCATCCCGATGACGGTCAGCTTCTTCCTGAAGCGCACGAAGGACAAGAAAAAGGGCATTCGCGATGCCTTCACCTATGGCGCGGCCATCATTGTCATTTACGTGGCCCTTGGCTTGATTATCACCGCCTTGTTTGGAGCCAGTGCCTTGAATGCCCTTTCCACCAACGCCATTTTCAATATCTTCTTTTGTCTCTTGCTGGTGGTGTTTGCCGCCTCGTTCTTCGGAGCGTTCGAGATTACGCTGCCCTCGAAGTGGAGCAATGCGGTGGACAGCAAGGCCGAGCAGACGACGGGGCTCATCAGCATCTTCCTGATGGCCTTCACCCTTTCGCTGGTTTCTTTTTCTTGCACGGGTCCCATCATCGGCTTCTTGCTGGTGGAGGTATCCACCACGGGCAGCATCGTGGGGCCGGCCATCGGCATGTTTGGTTTCGCTTTGGCGTTGGCTTTGCCCTTCACATTGTTCGCCCTCTTCCCCTCCTGGCTGAAGTCGATGCCGAAGTCGGGTGGCTGGATGAATGTCATCAAAGTCGTGCTGGGCTTCATCGAGTTGGCCTTCGCGCTGAAGTTCCTCTCCGTGGCCGATTTGGCATACGGTTGGCGCATCCTCGACCGCGAGACTTTCCTGGCCATTTGGATTGTGCTCTTCGCCCTGCTGGGCTTCTATCTGTTGGGCAAAATCAAGTTCCCGCACGATGACGAAGACACCAAGGTCAGCGTGCCCCGCTTCTTCTGTGCCCTTGCTTCGTTGGCCTTTGCCGTCTACATGGTGCCCGGCTTGTGGGGCGCCCCGCTGAAGGCTGTAAGCGCCTTTGCGCCGCCCCTCCAGACGCAGGACTTCAATCTTTATGCCGACGAGGTGCACGCCAAGTATACGGATTTCGACGCCGGCATGGCCTATGCCCGCCAGCAAGGCAAGCCCGTGATGCTGGACTTCACCGGCTATGGATGCGTCAATTGCCG
>CALUOW010000037.1 GCA_944322365.1 uncultured Bacteroides sp. | reverse complement strand
TAAAGATAAAGTACTGATTGACTGCTACATTCTACTTTATTTTTCTTATCAAAAATAAAGTGCTGCTTTAATGGCGTTAAAGCATTGCCTTAGTCGCTTTAAAGTACTGCTTTGTCCGCATTAAAGCAACGCTTTATTCCTGCTAAAGCGCGGGATGCTTCCACATCCTCCTGCCGCAGGTCTTATCACATGACACAAACAACCAACATATCTTACTTTGAAATGACAAGGCAAGCATCCGGTTGAACCAACTTTTTTCAATGGATACTTCCTTTAAAAACAACACTACGACCCATGATGAACAGAACATTGATACGCCCCTTATGCCTGGCGGGTTGCCTTGCCGGGCTTGCCTGCCTGTCGCCTCTATCGGCGCAGGATTATCCGGCCAATCCGTTGGAAAAGGAAGGATACAGGCTGATTTTCCACGATGAATTTGACGGAGAAGAAATAGACCGCTCCAAGTGGATTCCCGAATATTTGCCTTCTTGGCCCCAAGACAGGAGCGTCTGCCAACCTACCTACGAAATGAAAGACGGCATCCTTCGGCTGGTAATCGACAAAGATTCGAAGAACGAGTTCGACCCGGGCATGTACATCTCCGGCTTCATGAGCGCCAGCCGCACGGGCATGCACCATTATGACCCCAAGCGGAAAGCCTTGCACGACATCAAGACGGAAGCGACGCAACTCAACCAATACGGCTATTACGAAATGCGCGCCAAGATGCAGGCCGGCGGAGGAGTGCATTGCGCTTGGTGGCTGATGGGCTTCGAAGACAACCCGAACCAGACATGCGAAATAGACATCTTCGAAATCCTGGGGACAGACGTCGACCGCATCTGGTCCACGGTGCATAGTTGGAAAGATTCGACCATCACCTACCACACCGAACATCCTTGGTTTGCCAACAAGAAGTTGTCGGAAGAATTCCACGTCTACGGCTTCGACTGGACACCCGAAGGCGTAGCTGTCTACGTGGATGGCATACCGGTGATGTCGCACCGGGCGGCCATCGCCTATCCGTTGGTGCAAATCATCTCCCTGTATGACAACCGCGCGGCCAAAGATGCCTGGACGGGGACGTATGACCCCACGGTTCCTTATCCCAAGAGCTTTGACATCGACTACATCCGCCTCTATAAGAAGATTCCCGAAGGATATGAAGCCGTGCCGGCTGACGAGTTGCAAATTACGGAAATTGAACCGGCCCGCTTGCAGGTGCGCCAAGGCGAAGCCGTCTTGCGAGACATCGACGGGCATGTCTCCCGCGAATTGCTTTGTACGCCTTCGTTTGTCAACGTACACTATAACGACGGGACAGTCACCCAGCAATTCGTCGAGTGGGAGCCGCTGAGCGACGAGGCTTTCCGCCGGACGCAAGAAGCAGGCACCGTCATAGTGAACGGAAAAATCACCGGCTTGCCGGACACGTTATTGAAAGGGAAAGAAGCTACATTAATCATCACCACCACTAAAACAGACAAGAAATGAAAACAAAAATTGCATGGATAGGAGCCATCGGATGCTTGGCCGCCTTATTGTCCTCGTGCGGGACAGACACTCAACATCGTTCTTTCCGGGGAATTTATGCCGACGACCCCGGCGGAAAGGAAGGTTTGTATAACCCGGAAAGAGGTTTCCGATTGGAAGTGGCCTTGGATGTGGCGCAAAAGAACTACGTGTGGGAGCCGGAAAAATACCCGGACATTACCTCGTATTTGGAAGAGCAATCCGACATATATGCCTCGGACAGCGTTTCCTTGGTGCAGACATACTTCTACCTGACAGGAGCCGTCGGCAGGGATTTGACGGAAGACGATTTCCAGGCCATGTCCATCTTCCTCGACAAGTTGCGCCAGCTGGGCAAGAAAGCCGTGCTGCGTTTTGCCTATGAAACCCAGTTCGCAGGACGGGCTGACGCAGGGCCTACGCTGGAAGACATCATCCGCCATACGCAACAACTGAAACCGTTCTTGGCCGCCAACAAGGACGTGATTCAGGTGGTGCAGGCCGGCATGATTGGCGCGTGGGGCGAATGGCACAGTTCCTTCCACGGCTTGGAGAAGGACGATGAGACAAAGCGGACCATCTTGGAGCATATCTGCCAGATGGCTCCCGAAGGCCGCTATGTGCAGGTACGTGTCCCGGACTACAAGAACCTGCTGGATACAGCCTCGCAAGATTACAAGCGGATTTCGTTTCACGACGATTTCATTGTCATCAAGCCCCACGTCTGGGATGGCGGCATGTCCGAGGGCACGCCTGCTTACCAACAGATGCTGAGCGAATCTCCCTACCTCCCCATGGACGGCGAATTGCCTTGGGGCACTTGGAGCATGAACGAAGACCCGGACAATCCCGAAGCCGGCTGGCTGATAGACGGACTTCAGACAGCCCGCCGCTTGTTCTTGCAGCATTACACCTCGCTGAGCGTCATTCATAATTATAAGGAGAAGAACACAAAGGACAAATACTCCATGATGTATTGGAAAGAGACCCCCGTCAAGGAAGATTTCCTGCGTGAGAACAAGATGCCTGTCTCCGATGCCTATTTCACGCAACAGGATGGAACCCCGGCAGAAAGAAGCGTTTTCGATTACATCCGGGACCATTTGGGATACCGCATTGAGTTGCAAGAGATGGACGCGCCCCAGGCATTGGCGGCCGGCGGCACGAATCCTGTAGAGATATCCCTTATCAACCGAGGCTTCTCCACCTTGTTCAACGAGCATCCGGTGTATCTGGTGCTGGTGGATTCGGAAGGAAAGGTAGCCCATGCCGTCTTGACCGGCGCCAACGTCAACGATTGGCAACCCTATCAGCCGGGAGACCCTGCCTGCACTCCGCTGGTCCATAAAATCAAAGCAGACCTTTCCGTCCCGCAAGATTTGGCAAAGGGGACGTATCGCCTTGGACTTTGGATTCCGGACGGTTCTGCACGCTTGAAGGACAATCCCCGCTATGCCATCCGTTGCGCCAATGGCGACGTGGATTGGTGGATTTCGCCGGACGGGAAGTATGGCATCAACATTTTGCTTGACAAGATTGTTGTCAAGTAAAAGAATAGTCGCTTATGAAGAAAATATTGACTAGTATGTTTCTATGCCTCGGTGGTTTGGGCGCAATGTCCCAGACCACCGTTTGGAAAGGTGAGCAATGGGAAGCCCTTATCTCAGACAGGGGCTGCCTGGAGCAGATTGTTTTCAAGGATCGGGAGCGGAACGATACGGTGCCCTTCTTCCGTGGGGAGCAATACGTTGGTCCCTCGTTCTATGTCGTATTGGATGGCAAGACGAAGACGGCGGATTGGACACCGGATGGGTTCCGCTCTTTTCGTGCCTGCATCGAAGGAGTGGAATGCCGCCTGACGTACAAGGCATGGAAAGGGCAACCGGCCTTGGAAGTGACTTTGCTCAATCGGGGACACGTGCCTTTCCAACCCGAAAAGGCCGGCCTGCGCCTGGGCATCGATACTTATATGGAAAAGTTTCCGGCATGGTTTGGCAAATATTTCCCCACGTTGATGCGTTGCGAGAAGACACACTTCTACGGCTACTTGCAAACGCCGGGCGGACATACCTTGGGCATCGTCTCGCCTCAGCCCGTCGCCTCGTGGAGCGTGGAATATAACCTAGGCTATCAAGACCCCGCCCCACACTGGTTCATGGGCCATCGCATCGAGTCGCTCAACCTCGACTTGCTGAATGCCTTGCCTTTGCCCCAACGCCATCCACAGGACTTGTGGCAGCTGAAGCAGGGCGAAGCCAAGACGTGGATCATCGCCTTGGTGGACATCGACCGGCCCGACAACTTCGAAGAGACCATCCATCGTTTGGCTGACGTGCCGATGTTGCGCATCGGGCAAACCGCCTGCCGTCCGGGAGAAAGCCTCGCCTTCGACGTGCTGGCCAACAAGGCCGACATCTGCGTCCGCGACGACCGGGGCCAATCCCTGCCGCTGGAAGTGCAGAAGTTGCCGGGAAGCGCGCAACGTGTCACCTGTACCTTGCCACGCATCGGCTTGTACACCATCCGCGTGGTCGACGGCGACAAACAAACCGAAGGCATCCTCTCGGCACACGCCCCTTGGCAGTGGACAATGGAGAAAGCACGGGAAGGCGCCTGGAAGTATTGCCAAAAGGCCACGTCGCACGTTGAGAGTTGGTATGGCTTCTACTCGGCCTTCGAGGCAGCGCGGCATTTCCCTGACAAAGACTTGGACAAGAAGTTGCGCCGACGCTTCGATTACCTCTTCGACCTGCTGCACGACACGGTGAAGATGGAGCCGAAGTACCACGTATCCCGCATCCAGAACACATCGGGCACCATCAACCTTCTGGTAGCCAAATACAAGGCATACCGCGACGTGGAGGACTTGAAGAAAGCCGCCCGACTGGCCGACTGGCTGATTGACACCTGGCAACGCGAAGACGGCGCCTACGTGAACCACAACATAGTCTACACCAGCGTCATCTATGTGGCCAAGAACATCTTGGAATTGGTATTGGAAGAACGCGAGTTGGCTTCAACCGACCCCGCTTGGCAGACATGGGCAGATCGTCATTATGCCTCCGCCCGGCGCGCCATCGACCAACTGGTGGCCTCGCAGGGCGACTTCGAGACGGAGGGAGAACTGACCTTCGAGGACGGCATGATTTCCTGTTCGGCCTTGCAGATAGGCATGTTGGGCCTGATGCAAACGGACGAGACAGCGAGACGGCACTATGCCGACGCCATGCTCCGGATTCTCCGCAGCCACGATTGCCTGGCCCAACTCAGGGTGCCCGATGCCCGTCGACGCGGCGGGACGATGCGCTATTGGGAAGCACAGTACGACGTGCAGATGCTGCCCAACATGTTCAATTCGCCCCACGGCTGGAGCGCGTGGCGGGCCTATGCCACCTATTACGCCTATCTGCTGACGGGCGACGAGCATTGGCTGCGCCAGACATACAACGCCACGGGGGCTTTTGCCAACCTCATCGACTACCAGACGGGCGACCTGCGCTGGGCATTCGTGGTGGACCCCTACCTGCGGGTACGCCAGACTTGCAGCGCCGACACGCACGTCACGGCCGACTCGCTGAGCTTTGGCAATCCGCATCCGGACTTGTATGCCACCCGCCGATTCATCGTCGGCGAGCAGTATGTCAACATGATAAGCGACTGGCAGACAGTGAACACACAGGACAACGACGTGCACGAAGCATTCAAGTTCCTGGCCGAAGCCATGCTGACCAATGCCTTCGTGGTGGAACGTGAAGACGGGACGTTGGCAGGCTATAACTGCCGGGTGACACGCCGTGGCAATGCCTGGCAGGTCGAGGCGGACGAGAAACAAATGACGAACTTGCACTGCAACCTCCGCTCTGCTTGTCAAATTATCTTCAAAGGGCAAAAGCGCGACTTGCCGGCGCATTATCTGGGCTGGGCTTTTGGCCAAGACATTTATTCGGAGAATAGGTGATTAGCATAATTAGATATGTAGAAGCTCATCAATAAATTTTATCATCATGAAGAAATCCATCTTACTTTTCCTCCTGTGCCTGGCCGCTTGCTGGGTGCAGGCTTCGCCGATTACCGGTTTGCTGGAGCGCATCGACCTGGGCGCATCGGCCAAGTTCCGAATTGAGTTGCAACGCGCGGACACCGACTTCTTCGAATTAGACCAAGCGGGCAGCCAAGTCGTTGTCCGGGGCAACAACTACGTCAGCATCGCCACGGGCATCCATTGGTACCTGAAGTATTATGCCGGCATCCACCTGACGTGGAACCAAATGAAGGCCAGCCTGCCCGACGTCTTGCCGCCTGTGACGCAGAAGGAACGGCACGAGACCAACCTGCACGACCGTTATTACCTGAACTATTGCACCTTCTCCTACAGCATGGCCTTCTGGGACTGGGCGCGTTGGGAGCAAGAGATTGACTGGATGGCCCTGCACGGCATCAACCTCTCGCTGGCCTTGGTGGGAACCGATGCCGTGTGGCGCAACGTGCTGCTGAAATTGGGTTATACCGAAGACGAGGCCAATGCCTTCATAGCCGGCCCCGCCTTCCAAGCCTGGTGGCTGATGAACAACCTGGAAGGATGGGGCGGCCCCAACAGCAAGCAGTGGTATGAAGACCGCGTAGCCCTCCAGAAGAAAATCCTGAAGCGGATGCGCGACTACGGCATACGCCCCGTCTTGCCCGGCTATTCGGGCATGGTGCCTCACGATGCCCACGACAAGTTGGGCCTGAACGTCACCGACCCCGGACGCTGGAACGGCTATCACCGTCCCGCCTTCCTGCAACCCACGGACGAACGTTTCCAGGAAATTGCCGCGCTCTATTATAAGGAAATGGCCCGCCTCTTCGGCAAGGCCGATTACTATTGCATGGATCCCTTCCATGAGGGAGGCAACGTGGCAGGCGTAGACCTCGAAGCCACCGGACGGGCCATCTGGCAAGCCATGAAGCAGGCCAGCCGCCGCTCCGTCTGGGTGGTGCAGGCATGGGGCGCCAATCCCCGTCCGCAGATGTTGGCAGGCGTCCCGCAGGGCGACATGCTGGTGCTGGACCTCTATTCGGAGAGCCGTCCGCAATGGGGAGATCCCTCGTCGTCGTGGTATCGCAAGAACGGCTTCGACGGGCACGACTGGGTCTACTGCATGTTGCTGAACTATGGCGGCAACGTCGGCCTGCATGGCAAGATGGCACACGTCATCGACGAATTCTACAAAGCCAAGGAAAGCCCCTTCGGCTCCACCCTGCGCGGCGTAGGACTGACGCCCGAAGGCATCGAAAACAACCCCGTGATGTACGAACTGGTGTGCGAACTGCCTTGGCGCGAGAGCCGCTTCACGAAAGACGAATGGCAGGCCGACTACCTGAAAGCCCGCTATGGCAAAGCCGACCCGCAAGTGCTCCAAGCCTGGACGCTGCTGAGCAACACCATCTATGCCTGCCCCGACCAATCCACCCAGCAAGGCACGCACGAGTCCGTCTTCTGCGCCCGCCCCTCGCTGGAGGCTTACCAAGTATCTTCTTGGTCGGAAATGTCGGACTACTACAACCCGGCAGACATCATCCGGGCGGCAGGCATCTTGCTGCAAAGCGCCGACAAGTTCCGTGGCAACAACAACTTTGAATACGACCTGGTGGACATCGTGCGCCAAGCCGTGGCCGAGAAGGGGAGGCTGGTCTATCCCGTCGTGGTCAGTGCCTTCCGGGCAGGCGACCGCGAACTGTTTGCGGCTGCTTCGCGTCGCTTCCTCGACTTGATTCTCTTGCAAGACAAGTTGCTGGCCACGCGCCCGGAGTTCAAGTTGGGCCGTTGGATAGAAATGGCGCGCAACCTGGGCCACACGCCCGCCGAGCAAGACCATTATGAATGGAATGCCCGTGTGCAAATCACCACGTGGGGCAACCGCACCACGGCCGACGACGGCGGCCTGCGCGACTATGCCCACAAGGAATGGAACGGCCTCTTGCGCGACTTCTACCACCTGCGTTGGCAGACCTACTTCGATGCCTTGACACGCCAACTGGAAGGCGCCGACCCGCAAGCCATCGACTTCTACGCCATCGAAGAAGCCTGGACGAAGGAACACAAAACATATCCCGCCCAAGCCGAAGGCGATGCCATAGACACCGCCCGCGAAGTCTATGAGGCTATCAACCGGTAAATCATTCTTTCCGGAAACATAGATAAAGCGGAAAAGGCGGAAAGCCGTGGGAAAAAAGACGGCTTTCCGCCTGAAAAAATCCGCAAGGTATTGGATAAAGTTTAAACGTAGCCTAAGTTTATAAAAACGCACCGTACGTTTATATAAACGCAACCTACGTTTTTATAAACGCAGCCTAAAATTAAACTTTATCCAATACCTTGCGGATTTTTTCTATCCACTTTCGGCATTGTTTCCCTAGGCTTTCCGGCTCTTAAGTCTGACATTAACCGGAGATGTTTCATTGCTTATCGGATAAAATGCCGTATCTTTGCCTCACCAATTTAGCAAAAGAATAGAACAATGGAAAATCAAAGACCCCTGATACTGATTTCCAATGACGACGGTATCACCGCCAAGGGAATCAGCGAACTAATCAAGTTTCTCCGCCCGCTAGGCGAGATTGTCGTAATGGCGCCGGACATGGCCCGCTCGGGCACGGCCTGCTCGTTGACAGTGAAAGAACCTATCCACTACCAATTGCTGCGCAAGGAGGTGGGATTGACCGTCTACAAATGTTCGGGCACGCCGACGGATTGCGTCAAGTTGGCCTTCCACACCGTCTTGGACCGCAAACCCTCGCTGGTGGTGGGCGGCATCAACCACGGAGACAACTCGGCAGTCAACGTGCACTATTCCGGCACGATGGGCGTCGTGATAGAGGGTTGCCTGAAGGGCGTCCCCTCCATCGGCTTCTCCATTTGCAGCCACGACCCCAACGCCGACTTCGAGCCTGCGGGAGAATACATCCGCGACTTGGCACGCAAAGTGTTGGAAAAAGGCCTGCCCGCCCTGACTTGCCTCAACGTCAACATCCCCGCCGTCAAGGAACTGAAAGGCATACGCGTCTGCCGCCAGACCAAGGGCCAGTGGGTGAACGAATGGGAGAACTTCGCCCACAAGGATGACGCCCATTATTATTGGCTGACGGGCAACTTTGAAAATGCCGAGCCGGACAACGAGGAGACCGACCATTGGGCGTTGAACAACGGCTACATTGCCATCACACCCACCACGGTGGACGTCACGGCGAGCGGTTTCATGGACGAACTGGCTTCTTGGTTCTAAGCGATGAAGTACTACCTCATAGCAGGCGAAGCGTCGGGCGACCTGCATGCCTCGCACCTCATGGCGGCTCTCCGGCAAGAAGACCCGCAGGCAGAGTTCCGCTTCTTCGGGGGCGACCTGATGACGGCTGTGGGCGGCACGCGGGTGAAGCATTACCGGGAGTTGGCCTACATGGGTTTCATTCCCGTCCTGCTGCACCTGCGCACCATCTTCGCTTCGATGAGGCAGTGCAAGGCAGACATAGCGGCTTGGCATCCCGACGTGGTGATACTGGTGGATTATCCGGGCTTCAACCTGAAGATTGCCCAGTATGTGCACGCCCATGCCGACATCCCCGTCTACTACTACATCTCGCCTAAGATTTGGGCGTGGAAGGAATACCGCATCCGGAACATCCGACGCGATGTGGATGAACTGTTCTCCATCCTGCCTTTCGAAGTGGACTTCTACGAGCGGAAGCACCGCTACCCCATCCACTATGTGGGCAATCCCACGGTGGACGAGGTGGCAGCATTCAAGGCTTCCTACACAGAGACGCGCGACGCATTCATCGCGTCCAACGGATTGGCCCCTTCCCCCATCATCGCCTTGCTGGCCGGCAGCCGCAGGCAGGAAATCAAGGACAACTTGCCGGACATGATCCGGGCAGCCTCCACCCTCCCCAAGGTACAACTGGTAGTAGCGGGCGCGCCGGGCATTGAGCCGGAATTTTACAGGCAATTCATTGGCGAGGCCGACGTAAAGGTACTCTTCGGGCAGACCTACCCCTTGTTGTCGCACGCCGAAGCAGCCTTAGTGACCTCGGGCACCGCGACGCTGGAGACGGCCCTCTTCCGGGTGCCGCAAGCGGTGTGCTACCACACCATCTTGCCCAAGGTGACGGCTTTCCTGAAACGGCATGTCCTGAAGGTGCCCTACATCTCGTTGGTCAACCTGATTGCCGGACGCACGGTTGTCCGCGAGCTGGTGGCCGACACGATGACAGTCGACAACATGTCCCGCGAACTGAATCGTATCTTATTCCACAGCACCTACAAGGAGCAGATGCTGAAGGGATATGACGACATGGCCCGCCTGTTGGGCGAACCGGGCGCTCCGGCACATGCAGCCCGCCTGATGGTGGAATTGCTGAAAAAGCGGAAAGAAAGGCGTTGAGGATGCTATAAATTGTTAAACTTCTACGAGCCGGCGCAGTAAAAGCCCGGCTCGTGTGTTATATAAGCAGATAACTATTAAAAGAAAACGAACGATGAAGAAGATAACTTATCTGTTAAGCGTGATGTGCCTGGCCGTGACGCTGGCTTTCCAATCTTGCGACGATGGGGATGGCTATTCGCTGGGCGATTTCACCGCGCCGCAACTGGCTACGGTGCGTGCCTTGTCCGGCCAAGGTTTTTATTTGGATTGCGACGTATGGGGGACTTGTTGGCCCGTCAATACCGACATGGGCTGGTATGTCCCCATCGACGGACAGCGCGTAGTCACGGTATTCAATCCCCTGTGGGACAATTACGGCGGCTTTGACCATGCCGTGAAAATCCTGGAAATCCAGAATGTGCTGACCAAGTACGTCGAAGTGATGTCTCCTGCCGACGAAGCGGATTTCGGAAACGAACCTGTCCCCACAACCACGGATGGCATTACGATTGGCAATGGCTATTTGAATGTATACTTCCTCGACCGCCTGCCTTTTACAACGGAAGTCAGCTTGGTTTGGCCGAAAGACGACCTGACACAGACAGTCACTCCGTCCGTGGCCGAGGATGGTTACTATCACTTGGAATTGCGCTGCAACACGCAGATCGATGTGGACACGCCGGGCACTTACAGCGTCGTCTCCTATAGCCTGAACAGCTTGGATTTCGACAACGGGGCCAAGGGCATCAAGTTGGGAATCAACCTCGAAGATGTCGGCGAAACGGAACTAGCTTTCGAAGCGACGCAAGAAGAGGAAGAAGAAACGATGCAATAACCAGAGCACATATCTTAAACGAAAACGCAACGGCGGACAGGCACAGGCCTGAAAGCCGTTGCGTTTTTTATGTCCCTTGGGCTTGTATGCTTGTTCAGAGGAGGGTCAGCGCATAGAGGTAAACCACAGCAGCAGGAATGGCCATCAGCGCGCTGTCGAAACGGTCCAATATGCCTCCGTGTCCGGGCAGGATATTGCCGGAATCCTTAATGCCCAACTGGCGCTTCATCAACGATTCGGTCAAGTCGCCCCACGTGCCGAACACCACCACCGTCAAGGCCAATCCCGTCCACTCCCATCCGTTGAGGAAAGGGAAAAAGCAGGCCAACAACCATGAGGCCGCCACCGCGAATACGCCGCCGCCGATGCTTCCCTCCCACGACTTCTTAGGCGAGATGCGTTCAAACAAGCGGTGCTTCCCCCAAAGCGAACCTACGCAATAGGCTCCTGTGTCGCTCAGCCAAAGGAAGATGAACACCGAAAGCGGCAAGACGGGATTGTAACTCACACTGCCGGCCGTAGGGTCGTTGTGGAAAGCCAACACGTTGAGCAGGGCGAAGGGCAAAGCCACATACAGCTGGCTCAGCATGGTAAACGCCCAATTGCCCAACGGATTCTTCTTTTTCAGATACAATTCCGTAATCATCAAATACAGCAGCAACAACAAGTAGGGCAAGAAGACGCGGGCATCTGTCACCTGCGAGCAAAACGCCATCAAAGCCAAGAACAAGTAAGCGCCAGCCAAGCCGGTGATGTTGCGGTTGATTTCCACCTGCCCGCTGTTATTGACCAAGTGGCCGAACTCGCGGACAGCCAACACGGTTATCAGGGCAAACAAAACTCCGAACGAAATGGGGGAAAGCAAAATGCCCCCTACCAATACGACTACAAACAAGACGCCTGTAATCGTGCGTTGTACGAAATTACTCTTCATGGCCTATTACGTTTGGTTGAGACAATCATTCTTTTTTCTCCGACGAATCTTGGGCTTTCTTCTCGCCTTCGGAGGCGCCGGGCAGGGCTTTCTGCTTCTGTTCCTCCACATCCTTTTCCGTCTGCGAGGCTTTTTGCGCTTCCTCCTCGGCCAGTTGCTTCATCTCCTTCGAGGTCTGCACGGCGGCCATAATCTCTTCCGAACGCGAAGCCCACGGACGCGGCCCGAAGATATGCTCCACGTCTTCGGCAAAGATAACCTCCTTGTCTATCAGCATTTGGGATAATTGCTGGTGGCCCTCCCTATGTTCGGACAATATCTTCTTGGCCCTTGCGTATTGCTCGTTCACCATAGCCTTCACCTCTTCGTCAATCAGTTCGGCCGTTTTCTCGCTATACGGGCGGTTGAAGGAATACTCGTCGTTGCTATAATAACATAAGTTGGGCAGGCGGTCGCTCATCCCGAAGTAGGCAATCATGCTATAAGCCTGCTTCGTCACCCTTTCCAAGTCGTTCATGGCGCCTGTGGAGATGCGTCCCAAGAAAAGTTCTTCGGCCGCGCGTCCTCCCAAAGTGGCGCACATCTCGTCCAACATCTGCTCTTTGGTGGTCAGTTGGCGTTCTTCCGGCAAATACCATGCCGCGCCGAGCGCCCTCCCACGAGGAACGATGGTCACCTTGATCAGCGGGTTGGCATACTCCAAGAGCCACGAGATGGTGGCATGGCCCGCTTCGTGGTTGGCAATGCCGCGCCGCTCTTCTTCCGTCGTGATTTTCGTTTTCTTCTCCAGGCCTCCTACGATGCGGTCGATGGCTTCCAAGAAATCTTGCTTGCCCACGAACTTCTTGCTATGCCGGGCAGCTATCAGGGCAGCTTCGTTGCACACGTTGGCAATGTCCGCGCCCGAGAAGCCGGGCGTCTGCCGTGCCAGCAAATCCACATCCACCGTATTATCTATCTTGAGTGGACGCAGGTGCACGCCGAATATCTCTTTGCGCTCGTTCAAGTCGGGCAAGTCCACATGTATCTGGCGGTCGAAGCGTCCGGCGCGCAACAGGGCCTTGTCCAGCACATCCACACGGTTCGTGGCGGCCAAGATGATGACGCCGCTGTTCGACCCGAAGCCGTCCATCTCCGTCAGCAATTGGTTCAACGTGTTTTCGCGCTCGTCGTTGCCTCCCATGGCGGCAGCCTTGGCACGCGCACGGCCCACGGCGTCAATCTCGTCGATAAAGACGATGCACGGCGCCTTTTCCTTGGCTTGGCGGAAGAGGTCGCGCACACGCGAAGCGCCCACGCCGACAAACATCTCGACAAAATCCGAGCCGGCCAACGAGAAGAAAGGCACATCGGCCTCGCCCGCCACCGCCTTGGCCAGCAACGTCTTGCCGGTTCCCGGAGGACCAACCAACAAAGCGCCCTTGGGTATCTTGCCGCCCAAGTCGGTGTATTTCTGCGGTTCTTTCAAGAACTCTACAATTTCTTCCACCTCTTGCTTGGCACCCGCCAAACCTGCCACATCCTTGAAAGTGACCTTGACGGACGAACCTTTCTCGAACAATTGCGCCTTGGACTTGCCCACGCTGAAGATGCCGCCTCCGCCCATGCCGGCTCCGCCCGTCCAGCGGCGCGACATGAATATCCAGAAACCGATGATGAAAGCGATGGGCAACACCTGCCACAAGATGATGCCGATGTAATTCTGCTTCTTCTCATAGCTGATGGAGCCGTCGAAGTGGGTCTCGTCCTTCTCTTTCTGCAAGAAGTCGCCCAAACTCTCGCGCGAGGGAGCTTCGGTGACAATCATCGGGTTCCTGCCCACGCGGGCGGAGTCTTGCAGGAAGACGTCCTTCACATGCTGGGGTTTGACAAATGCCTCCACCGAATTGTCGTCATAGCCAATCACCTTGCTGATGTAGCCGTTTTGCACGTATTGCTGAAACTCATCGTACGAGATTTCCTTGGTGTTCAGCCCCTTGTCTCCGGTGAAGACCAAGAACAACAGCATCATGGCGATGATGGCGAACAACCAATTCAAACCAAACTTGGGCATGTTCGGTTTGTTGGGTTTCTGGGAGTTGATGTTTTGAGGATTATTGTTGTTCATACCGTAAATCAATCAAGGTCAGGAATTTGAGTTAATTGCGCGTCCGCCCACAAGGTCTCCAGGTTATAGAAATTCCTTGCTTCCGGCAAGAACACGTGCACCAGCACGTCCGAATAGTCCATCGCCACCCATTCGGCATTGCGCAGCCCGTCGATGGCAAAGGGCTTGACATGGGCCCCCTTGCGGGCAAAGTCCCTTACGGACTCCACGATGGCCGTGACCTGGCTGGGGGAATTTCCTTGGCAGATGACAAAGTAATTGCAGATAGTGTCGTCAATCTTCGTCAAATCGGCAATGACGATGTTTTTTCCTTTTTTATCTTGAATACCTTCCGTGATTTGTTGAATAAGTTTTTGTGCTTCGTTCATTCTCTATTTAAATCTGATTAAATTTATCGGCAAAGATACGCCGATTTCCCGTATCAAACACGCAAAAAGGCAAAAGACTTTGCTTTTTTGCTTTTTTTAGTTATATCCGGCGCTCCTATCCGCCGACAAAGTCTCGCAAAAGGCGTGCCAAAAGTTCGGCAAGTGCCGGCCAATGTTTCAGCGTGTGTCGGGCATTCCTTTGCGGTGCGTCAGGCAGAAATTGGGCAAGCAGTAAAAACATCGCACAACAGCCCTTCTTTTGACACCTTCCATCTACCTTCCATGTTCGTTTTTTGTTCGTTTCCATGGAGACGAACATGGAACGAACTTGGAACGAACATGTAACGAACATGCCCCGAACCGGATTTAAGACGGAAGAGAAGGCTTCCACAGAAAAAACAAGCAGTAATAACATTTGTCAAACAAAGAAACTTGCTTTCAGCACAAGGCCAGTCTTCCTATCGAACCCGCTTGGCATGAAAATCGTGCGATGCGGCAATCCGGCAAAAACAGCTCAATGAAAAGCCATTAACGCGAACACAATCTGTAAAAAGACCTGCAAAAAGGCACCGCGAGCATATTTCATAGACGGAAAAACGTAGGAAATAAAAAAAACTTTCGTACTTTTGTAGCCAAATTGACGAATTAATTGCGAAATGAACTTGAATGTATTAGAACTGAGCGAACAGGAAATCATCCGCCGCAACAGCCTGAACGAGCTGCGCGCGATGGGCATAGCCCCCTATCCCGCGGCAGAGTATGTAACCAATGCTTTTTCTACCGACATAAAAGCGAACTTCCGGGACGAGGACGAGCCGCGCCAAGTGTCCATTGCCGGGCGCATCATGAGCCGCCGCGTCATGGGCAAGGCCTCCTTCGTGGAGTTGCAAGACTCGAAAGGGCGCGTACAGGTGTACATCACCCGCGACGACATCTGCCCGGACGAGAACAAGGATATGTATAACGTGGTGTTCAAACGCCTGCTGGACTTGGGCGACTTCATCGGCGTGGAGGGATTCGTATTCCGCACGCAGACAGGCGAAATCAGCGTACACGCCAAGAAGCTGACCGTACTGGCCAAGAGCTTGCGCCCGCTGCCCATCGTGAAGTATAAGGACGGCGTGGCCTACGACTCGTTCGAGGACCCGGAGTTGCGCTACCGCCAACGCTACGTGGATCTCATTGTGAACGACGGCGTGAAGGACACCTTCTTGAAACGCTCCAAAATCATCAGCACCATGCGCGCCGTGCTGGACGAGGCAGGCTATACGGAGGTGGAGACGCCCATCTTGCAATCCATCCCCGGCGGAGCCAGCGCGCGCCCCTTCATTACGCACCACAACTCGCTGGACATCGACCTCTATCTGCGCATCGCCACCGAGCTTTACCTGAAGCGGCTCATCGTGGGCGGCTTCGAGGGAGTCTATGAGATAGGCAAGAACTTCCGCAACGAGGGCATGGACAAGAACCACAACCCGGAGTTCACCTGCATGGAGCTGTACGTGCAGTATAAGGACTACAACTGGATGATGGGCTTCACCGAACGCCTGCTGGAGCGCATCTGCGTGGCCGTGAACGGCGGCACGGAGGTGGAAATAGACGGCAAGACCATCAGCTTCAAGGCTCCCTACCGCCGCCTGCCCATCTTGGAGGCCATCAAGGAAAAGACCGGCTACGACCTGGAAGGCAAGACGGAAGACAAAATACGCAAAATCTGCAAGGAACTGAAGATGGAGATTGACGACACCATGGGCAAAGGCAAGCTGATAGACGAAATCTTCGGCGAGTTCTGCGAAGGCACCTTCATCCAACCTACGTTCATCACCGACTATCCCGTGGAAATGTCGCCGCTGACCAAGATGCACCGCTCGAAACCCGGCCTGACCGAACGCTTCGAACTGATGGTGAACGGCAAGGAACTGGCCAACGCATACAGCGAGCTGAACGACCCCCTCGACCAGGAAGAACGCTTCAAAGAGCAACTCCGCCTGAGCGAGAAGGGAGACGATGAGGCCATGTTCATCGACCAAGACTTCCTCAAGGCATTGCAATACGGCATGCCGCCCACGTCGGGCATCGGCATCGGCATCGACCGCCTGACCATGCTTATGACGGGCAAACCCTTCATCCAGGAAGTGCTCTTCTTCCCGCAGATGCGCCCGGAGAAGGTGGCGCCCAAAGACGCCCCCGCCAAATACACCGAGCTGGGAATCCCCGCCGACTGGGTGCCCGTGATACAGAAAGCGGGCTACAACCTGGTGAGCGACATGAAGGAAGTCAATCCGCAGAAACTCCACATGGACATCTGCGGCCTCAACAAGAAATATAAACTGGAACTGACCAATCCGAGCGTGGCCGACGTGCAAGCCTGGATTGAAAAGATAGAAAAATGAAACTGCCAGGAAAGATAGCCGTCATGGGCGGGGGCAGTTGGGCAACGGCCATCGCCAAAATTGTCCTCACGAAGACCGAAGCGATCAATTGGTATATGCGGCGCGACGACCGCATTGCCGACTTCAAGCGCCTCGGCCATAACCCCGCCTACCTGACGAGCGTCAAATTCGACCTGAAGCGCATCAACTTCAACTCCAACATCAACGAGGTGGTGAGGGAATCGGATACGCTGATATTCGTCACGCCCTCGCCCTACCTGAAGTCGCACCTGAAGAAGCTGAAGACCAAAATCAAGGACAAATTCATCATCACGGCTATCAAAGGCATCGTGCCGGACGACAACCTCATCGTGTCGGAGTATTTCACCAAGGAATACAACGTGCCGCCCGAAAACATCGCCGTCATCGCCGGTCCTTGCCATGCGGAAGAGGTGGCATTGGAGCGTCTCTCCTACCTCACCATCGCCTGCCCCGACCGCAACAAGGCGCAGTTCATCGCCGACCGCTTTGCCAACTCATATATCAAGACGTCGGTGAGCAACGACGTGGCAGGCATCGAGTATGGATCGGTGCTGAAGAATGTCTATGCCATCGCCGCCGGCATCTGCAACGGGCTGAAGTATGGCGACAACTTCCAAGCCGTGCTGATGTCCAACGCCGTGCAGGAAATGAACCGCTTCCTCATGACGGTGCACCCGCTGGAGCGCAACGTCTACGACTCGGCCTACTTGGGCGACTTGCTGGTGACAGGCTACTCCAACTTCAGCCGCAACCGCGCTTTCGGCACCATGATAGGCAAAGGCTATTCGGTGAAGAGCGCGCAGATAGAAATGGAGATGATTGCCGAAGGCTACTACGGCACCAAGTGCATCAAGGAGATAAACAAGCACTATCACGT
>CALUOW010000036.1 GCA_944322365.1 uncultured Bacteroides sp. | reverse complement strand
GTGGTGGGCGGCATCGGCATCATGAACATCATGTACGTGTCCGTCACGGAGCGCACGCGCGAGATCGGTCTGCGCATGTCCGTCGGCGCGCGGGGCATCGACATCCTGGCCCAGTTCCTCATCGAGGCCATCCTCATCAGCATCACGGGCGGGCTGATAGGCGTCGTCATCGGCTGCGGCGCGTCGTTCGTGGTAAAAAACGTGGCGCATTGGCCCATCTACATCCAGGCTTGGAGCGTCTTCCTGTCCTTTGCCGTCTGCACGGTGACGGGGGTCTTCTTCGGATGGTATCCGGCCAAAAAGGCGGCGCAACTCGATCCCATCGACGCCATCCGCTACGAGTAACGGGAATTATGCGTATCTTTGCGCCATGAAGCATACGGACAAACATCTGCGCCTGGTCGAGGTCCTCATCCACGTGACGGGATGGGGCATCCTCTTCGGCTTCCCGTTCGTGATGATGAACCGCAGCGGCGTCAACATCACGTGGCCGGACTACCTGCGCCACGGGTGCATCGTGCCGCTGTCGTTCCTCGTCGTGTTCTACGCCAACTATTGCTGGCTCATCCCCCGGCTCTTGTTTGCCGGCCGGACGCGGCAGTACATCCTCTACAATGTATTGCTCATCGCGACGGCGCTGGCGGGCGCGCAACTCTGGCAAGAGTGGACGATGCAACTCGAACCGCACGCCCGCCCGCCCCGCATGGGTCCGCCCCGGTGGCTCTTCTGGGCGCGCGACGCTTTCTCCATGGTGCTGACCGTGGGGCTGAGCGCGGCCATCCGCCTCTCCAAGCGGTGGGTGAAGGCGGAAGACGCGCGCCGCGAGGCGGAGAAGAGCCGGGCCGAAGCCGAACTGAAGAACCTGCGCAACCAGCTGAACCCGCACTTCCTGCTCAACACGCTGAACAACATCTACGCCCTCATCGCCTTCGACGCGGACAAGGCACAGGTGGCCGTCCAGGAGCTGAGCCGGCTGCTGCGCTACGTCCTCTACGAGAACCAGCAACCCGCCGTCGGCCTGGACCGCGAGATGGAGTTTGTGCGCAACTACATCGAACTGATGCGCATCCGCCTCTCGGCCAACGTGCGGGTGGAGACGCAATTCGACATCCCCCCCGGCAGCCAGACGCCCATCGCGCCGCTCATCTTCATCTCGCTCATCGAAAACGCCTTCAAGCACGGCATCTCGCCGACGGAGCCGAGCTTCATCCGCATCCGCTTCAGCGAGGCGCAGGGGGAAATCTGTTGCGACATCGCCAACAGCTACCACCCCAAGACGCAGGCGGACAAAAGCGGCAGCGGCATCGGCCTGGCCCAAGTGCGCAAGCGGCTGGAACTGTCCTATCCCAGCCGCTACACCTGGACCCAAGGCGTCAGCCAAGACCAAACAGAATATCGTTCCATACTAAAGATCAAGACCTATGACGTGTGCCATCGTTGATGACGAGCCCCTGGCTCTGGACTTAATGGAGAGTTACGTCCGCAAGACGCCCTTCCTGGAGCTGGCGGGCAAGTATTCCAGCGCTGTTCAGGCCATGCAAGGCTTGGAGCGGCAACCCGTGCAACTGCTGTTCCTGGACATACAGATGCCCGAACTGAACGGGCTGGAGTTCTCGAAGACCCTGCCTGCGGACACGCGCGTGGTGTTCACTACGGCCTTCGACCAATACGCCATTGACGGTTACAAAGTCAATGCCTTGGACTACCTGCTGAAACCCATCTCGTATGCCGACTTCCTGCAAGCCGCCCGCAAAGCCCAGCAATGGTTCGAGCGGCTGGGCCAACGCCCGGACGAGATAAACAGCATCTTCGTGAAAAGCGAGTACAAGCTGGTGCAAATCAGCCTAAGCAAAATACTCTACATCGAAGGGCTGAAAGACTACATCAAAATCTACGAGGAAGACAACCCGCGCCCCATCCTCTCGCTGATGAGCATGAAGGCCATGGAAGACCTCCTGCCCGCGTCGCAATTCATGCGCGTGCACCGCTCCTTCATCGTCCGCAAAGACAAGATACGCGTCATCGACCGGGGCCGCATCGTCTTCGGCAAGACGTACATACCGATCAGCGACAGCTACAAGACCGCGTTCCAGGAATACTTGGACCGCCGCAGCTGACAAAACACACGGCGGACCGACGCCCAACGAACCGCGAATCGACGCCCAACGAACCGCGGACCGACAGCCAACGCACCGCGAGGCGATGCGCCTCGCCCCCCTCCTGCCCCTCTCCCAAGGGCCTTCGTGACTCCTTCGTGACTATTTGGCGCCACATCGTGACCCATTGACACACCCCGCATCCGGCAAATCCCTACTTTTGCGCAGATAAAAAAAGAGGTATTACAACAAAAACAAATGGCAAAAGAATGGAGACAACCAATGTTATGAAAAAGCAAAAGAGAACATACCTGAAACCGACACTCAAGGTGGCGGAATGGGATTTTAATGAGGCGGTGTGTCAAAGCCAAGTGAGCCAGTGCAGCTTGAAGGACGTATGCATCACCATCAGAGAAGCAGATTCACATGACGTGGTAGGTACCCGACAGGATGCCGGAGAATGGCATCGCATGGGTTCGCGATAATAACGATTAATCATCTATAAAATCATTAGGAAAACGATATGAAATTTTCTTTATTCTTATTAGTAGGAGGAATGCTGATGCTGGCATCTTGTTCTAAAGACGATATGGGAAGCCAGGATACGGCAACTACTGAGCCGGGAACCTATATTGTCGGAATGAACCTGAATCTGAATAATCCGCTGACAAAAGGTGTCAATGGCATAGGAAACGGCCAATACCGTTTCACCTCTACTTATGAAGCGGAATACATATATCTCCACAACCAAGAAGGAAGCATTCAGATTCCGGTCCATGAGATGTCTGAAGAGTGCGGGGAAGGATGTAAGGGCTTTTCCTACCAGATTTGTGTTGACAACAATGGAGATGCTACTGTGTACCCTATCAACGCGAATGGAGAGGTGGATGAATCGCAGTCTTTGAATATCCCCCAAAACGGAAAAGCCTATTTCTCTTCTTTTGGAGAAAAAGTTTGGGAAGCGGAAGTGTCCCGTGAAAAAGTTCCGAATGATCCGACGGCTGAATTATACACTCGTGATAATGCACATGACTTAGCCGAAGAAGAATTATTTCGCAGTGTAAACGATTTATCCATTGATGACTTGCAGGAAGGCGGGCAGCTGGATTTGACAAGAGTTTGTTCCGGTTTTTCTTTCTTCTGCGCGTTTACTGACAGAAATGATAAAGAACTCACTGCCGAAGATTTTAAGAATGTGATGGGAGATTCTTACGATAATTATTCCATCAGAATCTTCCTCGGATCGTTCTTTGCAAAAACGTATGACATACAAAATCGGGCTTGCGAAAAGGATGAAATAGGGGGATACTATGCCAGCATCAGTACAATGCAACCAGATCTCAATAACTCCGGTTATGCCATTCTAAGAGATGGAGTTGTGAGTACCCAAAATGGAAGCGGATTCGGATATGTGACAGAAGGCGATAATTACCTGTTAGCTCCTATTCATGTGGACCGGATTCACGCATACATCTATATTGCCCATAATAAACCAGATGGGACAACAGATATTATTTATACGGAAGCCACTTTGCCGATGACCTATGCTGAAGAAAATAACTTCTACCGCGTAGGAACGGACATAAACATTCAGGAACTGGCAAATGCTTTTG
This sequence comes from uncultured Bacteroides sp., assembly GCA_944322365.1. GTDB lineage: Bacteria > Bacteroidota > Bacteroidia > Bacteroidales > Bacteroidaceae > Bacteroides. Next base: position 14,316 of record CALUOW010000036.1, on the reverse strand, counting down.
CCAATTACGACCAACTGACAGAAGCCGCTGCTACCACCCGCTCCGCCTCCGGTCCTCGCCTCTTCACGCCGAAGAGCCTAATCACCACCATTGAATACTGAGACACATACATAACTACTTTTTCTAAGCACTCAATAAACAATCCCGGACGGCTGCAAGCCCTATAACGACTTGCAGCTGTCTTTTTTTAGAAGCCCCTCCCAACCTCCCGGAGGAAGAAGGGGGCTTAAACTTAAACCATCAAACCAATGAAAGCGACCATCCAACCGGACTTCCTAGTCCACGACATCGCCGGCGAACAAGTCTTGATAGGCTGCGGCGAACAAATCAATTTCTCGAAGATGCTGATGCTGAACGAAACATCGGCCTACCTGATCAGAACCTTGCAAGAACAACCGGCCACAGACGAATGCTTGGCGCAACGCCTGGCAGAAAACTACGACGTGACGCCGGAAGAGGCCCTGAAAGACGTGCAAGACTTGCTGCGACAACTGGAAGAACAAGGCGTCGTCGTGCTGGAATAAAAGGGAAAGGCGCCGGACTAGAGGCGGACGACGCGCCCGCAGGCTTCGGCCAGGGCATCGTGGTGGGTAACGAAGATGAAGGTCTTGCCGGCATAATTCCGGCGCAAACGGGCGACAAAACATTGTTCCGTATCAGGATCGAGGGCGGAAGTAGCTTCATCCAACAAGAGGATATGCCCCGGACGCAACAAAGCACGGGCAATGGCGATGCGTTGCGCTTGTCCTTCGCTCAACCCTCCGCCCCATTCGCCCAGGCTTGTATCCATCCCCTGCGGCAAGTCCCGGACAAAGTCGGCCACGGCGGTATGAAGGGCCATGCGCATCTCTTCGTCCGTGGCTTGCGGATTGCCCATCAGCAAATTGTCGCGCACCGTTCCGCTGAACAAGGTGTTGCCCTGCGGCACATAAGTGAAATTGCAACGGGTCTCCGGCGACACGACGTGGCCGGACGAACCCGCACGCAGGCAAAGACTGCCGGACTCCGGTTCGACCAAGGCCAGCAACAACCGTACAAGCGTGGTTTTCCCTTTGCCGGTCTCGCCCATGACAGCCGTGCAGCTTCCCGCAGGGAAATCGCAAGAGAAATGCTCGAACACGGCACGATCGCCTGCCGTATAACGGAAAGTGACGTCCCGCACCTCCACATCGGGCGGAACGGAGAAACGCACTGCAACCGCCGAGCTTTCTTCGGGCACCTCCTCCAAATCATGCAGACGGTCGATGGCCGTAAACGCTTCCGAAAAAACCGGGAACATACGCGCCAATCCCAACACCGGTTGCTGCACCTGGCCCACCAACTGGAGGAAGGCCGCCATCGTGCCAAACGTAATCATCCCCTCGCCCAACCGGACAGCGCCCCACAAGAAAGCCACCAGATAACCGCCCGAAAAGGCCAAAGTCACCAACAGGCGGACCAGCAAAGAGAAGCGCGTGCGCCCCATCACCTGCCCATGCAGCATCCGTTGCCGTTCATCCAGTTTGCCCACATGGCTGCGCCCTTGCTCCAATGTTTTCAACACCAAGCGGTGTTGCAAGCTCTCCTGGATCAGGGATTGTATGCGGCTATCGCTTTGGCGGATGGCATGGACATAGCGGTTCATGCGCTTCATATACATGCGGGCCACAGGAGACAACAAAAGCAGGATGGCCACCACCAGCCAGGGCAGCCAAGGATCGAGCAAGCAGAAAAACGCCAAAGCGGCCACCAACTGCGCGCCGGTGATGAGCAACGAAGGAAACGACACCGTCAGCAAGCCGACGACGGACGACACATCCCGTTCCACCCGATTCATGACATCCCCGGTGTGGAATGGCTCCAAGCCGCTCCAACGGCTGTCCAGCAAGTGGGCAAAAAGCCTGTGGCGCAAAGCATTCCCCGCATCCAACTGCATACGCACGCTGAGCCATCCGTCCCACACATTGCACGCCAACCGAAGCAGCAATAAGACCACCAGGCAACTGCCCGCTGCCCATAAACTGCCGGGCGCATCCGCCGTCACGCTATCTATCGCCAACTTGGATACATAAATAAACGCCAAAGACAATAGCACGGAACAGATGCCGATCAGGCTATCCAGCAAGACGACTCCCCGCCTGCCGGCCGAAACAGCCCACAGGTACTTCCATTTATCTTTCACACGCAAAGTTGCCATTTTCCTGCCACCCTCTTGTATAAAGCCAAAGCATAGCGGCGCCCCATCCGTCCCCCATGCCTCCAAATCCACGAATAGACACGCCATGCCCGCCCCGTTGCCGGATAGGTCCGCCCCTTACGGACGAAGGCCACTGCCACAGCCATCACATCGGCGCCCAATGCCAGCTCAGTGCCTCGGACGTTTCCATCGCCTTGCAACCACAAACGTTCGCCGTCGCGCCGGACAATGCGGTGCAACACAATCCTTCCGTCGGTTGTCCGGGCCAATACCACTGCGCCACAAGGCAACTCATCCGACGGACATCGGACCAACGTCACGCCATCGCGCCCATCCGCCAAAAAGGGCAACATGCTATTGCCCCGCACCGGAATCGTCACGGTGTAGCCTTCGCGAAGCAGTTTGGCTAGTTCCGACAGAAGCACGGCATTGTCAAAACATAGTTTCATAAATGATAATTTAGTTGACGAGTTGACAAGTTAACAAGACTACGAGGACAGGGCTTATCACTTGTAAATCTGTTTGCTAACAGGCCTTGTTGCCTCGTTAACTCGTCCCCTTGTCAACTTCTAAATTCCTATTTACCCAAAAAGGGTGCCCCGACGGGCACCCTAGCAAACAAAACAAACAAACGGTCTTTTCCCGCATTGCCACACTAGGATACGGGAAAAACGCGAATCGTCTCCCGACGACTATAAGATCCAAGTTCTATTCAATTACGTAATGGATCTTTACCTTTACACAGCGGTTCAACTTGGCATCAAGACCGCGTGTGCTCTTATCTGTCACATGTACAATCGGATCCGTCAACGCATTGAGCGAGAAATTGTTTCCTACCACTTGGCTGAAGTTTTCATTCCCCTTCAACCACTTGATGACGGTATAGGCGCGGTTGTAAGCCAAAGTGCGGTTGCGTTCCAAACCGACTTTCTCGGCATCCTCGCCCGTATAGTTGTCCTGACTGGTGGCCAGTCCCTCGGCCTGCACATACAGGATGCGCCCGTTGGCCAGGATACGGCGAATGGCTTCCACCGTTTCTTTGTCCGCGCAGTCGCCCAGGACGCCGCCCTCGCCCTCGATGGCTGCATACACGTCGGCAAAGCTATAAGTATCGGCTTCAGGTTCCGCCTGCATGTGTTCCTTCACCAGCGCCAGTCCTTTGTGGGCATTCAAGGCATAGGAAGACGTTTCCTTGTAGTTCTCTTCGCTCAGCAAGGTCTGCGCGGCCGTCTCGCCATCCACACGATAATACCACGTCTTGTTCCCGTCATAGATGGGCGCATAATAATAGCCGAACTTACCGTTGAAGTCTTTCAGGCTGGCCACATCCATATCCAACGAGAGGGGCGAATCGGACATCTCGTAACCCCGGTTCACACCGTCCGCAGCCGTGCATTCATAGGCTTTCCGCGTAGGCACGTCTTCCGTGGCCAAATGCGAGAGCGACGCGCCCGAAGCCAAACGGGCAGCCACTGCCTCCCCGTCCTTGAACTTCTTTTGCGTAAAGATGCCGGAGGCCAGGTAGTCGATGGCATTCACCGGCGCATCGGCCACTGTCGGCGCATCGTCGCGTCCGGAATAGTTGTTGGGGAAGAATACGTAGAACACGAACGAGCCATACTCCGGACAATCGTTGCCGGCCACCACCACAGGAGCCGGATTGACAATGTAGACAGGCGCCGGGGCGGGCAAGCAACGTTCCCATCCGCGCCGCTTGAAGTAATAAGTCAAACCCAGGCGGACGCCGGCATTGAGGTCCCACCACTTGCTCTTTTCGCCATTGGCCTTAAGCGTCACGCCGTCAAAGTTGGTCTGATACAGGGTGGTGTAAAGTTTCACGTCCAATGACAAAGCCTTCTCTTTCGTGAAGAAGCGGCTGTATTGCAACTCCACATGCCCGGACCATTCGTTGCGTTGGGCTTCAATGCCATAATGGTGCAAGGCGCCGATGCCCAACGACAGGATGAACTGGTTCATCAACTTGTCCGAACGGAGGCCTTCATAGCCCTTGAACAGGCGGGAAAGGTTCAGCATCACGTTGGCATTCAAATCCCACCATTTGTATTTGGTCTTCCAATAGGCCGTGCCGTCGTCGGCAAACAACTGGTCGCCCTGGGTAAACCAATTCTCTTCCTTGCTGTAACCTTTGGAGTTGCCCAAGCCGAACTGCAACTTGACACCGACGCCCGGCGTAAACCATTTACCGGCTCCAATGTTGAAATCGGGCGAGAGCTTCCCGCCGAAATCGCCCACCGTGCCATAGTCACCGAAAAAAGCGTGATAACCTACGCTTCCCAACACGAACCAGTTGTCCCAGAACCGGTTGGTCACGATGCGATACTGGTCGTCCGTTGGCTGTGGCAATACCTGTTCCTCGCCGATAATGGTATCAGCTTCCGCCGTCTGCGCATGGATGCCGCCACACAACAAAAGCAGCAACATGCAAATTGTCAATTTTCTCATTTTCTCCAATTTATTGTAATGTTTAAATATTCTTTTTGTCAATAAGCATTCTTTTCGCCCCGGAAGATGTTGGCCACCGTCCTGTAAATGATATACAGATCCAACATGAAAGTCCAATGTTCAATGTACCAGATGTCGTTCCGGATCCGGTTCTCCATGTCGGCCAATTCCTTTGTCTCTCCACGGAATCCGGTCACCTGGCTCCATCCCGTGATGCCGGGCTTTACGAAATGCCGCACCATATATTTATTGATCAGGCGAGAATATTCCTCTGTGTGCTTCAACATATGAGGCCGGGGGCCTACCACGCTCATATCCCCCTTCAATACATTGAAGAACTGGGGCGTCTCGTCCAAATTGCTCTTCCGCAAGAAATGCCCCCAACGGGTAATGCGCGGATCATCCCTCGTCGCCTGCTTCCGGTCGGATTCCGCATTCACCTTCATGCTCCTGAATTTGTAACAATAAAATTCCTTGTCGTCCAATCCGTTGCGTTTCTGGCGGAAAAACACCGGGCCGGGCATGGTACACTTGGTCACGACGGCCACCACCAGCCAAATCAGCGGAAACAAAGTGCATAGGAACGTCAACGAAAACACGACGTCGAAACTTCGCTTCAAGAACTGGTTCCCCATACGGCTCAACGGTTCCCGATGAAGGCTCAAGTAGGGCACTGTCCCCACTTGGTTCATATACATCTGGTTTTGAAAATAGTTATGCACGTCCGGCACGCTATAGAAATGCACCAAATGGTTCTCGCAATAATTGATGAGCTGCAAGATAACCTCTTTCTCCGAAGGAGGCAGGCTGCAAAACAATCCACGGACACTTCCGTGCGCCTTCAGAAAGCCTATGGCCTCTTGCGTTTTCCCCAAATACTTGCATTCTGCCGGGAAAGCCGGATTGGGGGCATCGTCAAAATATCCCTTCACGTCATATCCCGCCCAAGACTCCGATGTCAATTCGTAATAAAGTTGCCGGTTGTTTTCCGCGCTGCCCACCAATAGCACCTCTTTCCTGTTCTTGCCCCCCAACCGAATCCGCTTGATAGCAAAACGGAATCCCAAACGGAACGCCAACATGCAGACCCACAAAAAGAGGATATAACCGGCAAAGAAATAGGACCAAACGTCCATATAATCCCCCACCGACAAGATGATTCCCGCCACCACCGCATAAGTGGCCATATTCCAGCATACGATGGAAACAATCTGATAGGCGTACACCTTCCTTTTATACAGGATGACCGACCGCTGCATGCTGCACAACAAATAACCCAGCATCAACGTCAAGACGATTTGTCCTTTGGGGGCATTCAAAACCTTCTGCCAATGCGTGCCCTCCAGCAAAAAACAAAAAAGTTCGAATGCAGCTCCGCACAGCAATGTTTCCAGCGCGATGACTGTCACATTGACCAACCGATTATATGATTGCATCCTTACCATTGCCTATTTCTAAACTTGCCTGTTCTTACTGATATATATTCAGCCTGCAAATGACGAGAAAAAACAGGCTCCACAAAGGGCAGAAAGTCACCTCCATGTGCCAAATTGTCCCACCGGCCTTGTTTTATGCCTTTTTCCGGAAGGCCAAACGCTTGACAAACTTCGTGCACAAGAAAAAGAAAGCCTCGCCGGGCATCCATCGGCACAGGCGGACAGAACGCCCCAGCCAAAACCAAGCATTCCGCCGCACACGCCCAAACTCAGACCGGCAGGCCGACAAAGATTCCCGCTCCATCTTCAGGCGGTAGCCTTCGTTCCACACGATTTCGTCCAGCAAATCCACGTCCCGTCCCCGGCGGGGCGGAACAGGGAAGACGAATCCCCCGCCCAAATACTTTTCCAACAAACCAAAGAGCACGCCGCTGAAGTCCGCCAGATGCAACGCTTGCAAGAGGGAAGCCAGGCGGCCGAAGTCCAACGGCGCCCGCCGCAGCATCACCGCCACGTCGCACACCTGCTTCAACCCGATGCCATAGGTCAGCACATGCCTCCGCAGATGCAAGATCAGGCAAACCACATACAACTCCGGCCCCGTCCGGTCCGCGCGCAACATCCGCTGCAAACGGCCGTTTATCCACGGATTGTACACAAATTCCCGGCAAGGATGCCACTCGATGGACGCCTGCCCGTCCTGCATGGCCCAGCTCCCCCCTTCCGGCACACAACGATATCCGGCAGCCTGCAAATAACCGGCCAGGCGCTCCCAACCTTTCCAGACCACCAGGTCGATGTCGCCATAGCAGCGCAACAAGGGCTTGCGATACCAACGGCCCGCCGAACTGCCCTTGAACACCTCGCCCTCCATCCCCTGTCCGCGCAGGTTCTCCAGCCAACGCTCCTCCACCTGCCGGAGCCAACGGTTCATCTGCCCGATGCGCGCCGTATGGAAAATCCATTGCGTCCACAACCGCTCCGGCGGACGGCAAGCCGTCTGCGACACTCCGTCCACCCACACGCCGCAGACAGCCTGTTCGCAACTCATCCGGAACAGTTCCCGCCAAGTCTCTTCCGGCAAGGATTCCGGACACGGCCCTTCCGCCTCGCCCCACAGGCCGACGCGCAGGAAATAGAGAAACAAGGATTTCATGGACATAAGCCGGCCTCCATTCACCCCAGGAACTGCGGGAGCTTCCACCCCATTTTCATCAGCTTCAGGCACGTGCCGGGGAAGCCGTGCTCGCGGTAGATGGCCACATCTTCGCGCCACATCTGCTTGCGGCGTGCCGTGTCGGTGGACAGCCCGCCCATCCGCATCCGGACGATATAACGATCCAGATACGCCACTCGCAAATGCGCTTCGTACAGGCAACGCAGCAAGAAATCGGTATCCGCCGCAATCTTATAACGCTCATCATACATGCCGATGCGTTGCATGACGATCCGGCGAACGTAGACCGTCGGATGCAGGGGCAACCACCCACACTTCACCTTCCATCGGCGATAGGCCCCGCTCACCCAGTTGCGCACCACGCGGTCCGTATGCTCCGCATTCACAAACAGGCCGTTGCCATAGACCAGGTCCGCACCCGTCTGCCGGAAATAGGCTGCCACGTCCGACAGCACCTTCGGGTCGAACAACATGTCGTCCGAGTGCAGCAACCCGATCACCTCGCCCGTGGCCAGGCGGATGCCTTTATTGATAGCCTCATACATGCCCCTGTCCGATTCCGACAGAATCCGGCTGACACGGCCTCCATACTTCCGGATGACCTCCAACGAATGGTCCCGGCTGGCGCCGTCCACCACGATGTACTCAATGTCCGGATAGTCCTGGGCCAAAACGCTCTCGATGGCCTGCCCAATCGTCTTCTCGCGGTTGTAACAGGCGGTGATGATGGATATTTTCATAAGATTCACTGTTTTATTATTTCTCTTTTCCCAATCGTCCGTGCCGGATTCCCGCCTACGATGGTCCAAGGTTCCACATCCTTGAAGACGGCGGCACGGGCGCCCACTACGGCACCTTCGCCCACCGTCACCCCCGGCCCGACGAAGGCCTCGGCAGCCACCCAGGCACGGTCGCCGATGACGATGGCCCGTTGCGTCTGTTCATGGCGCGGAGAGCGGATGTCGTGCGAGGCGGTGCACAGGTAAGTCCGTTGCGACACCGTGGCGTTGACCCCGATTTCTATGGGCGCCGCATTATAGCAATCCACCCCGGATGCCAGGCAGGCGTGGTCTTTCATCACCAGCTGCCAAGGCATGAAGACGCGCGCCGTGGCATACACGTTGGCAGTGCTTGCGATGCGTGCCCCGAACAGCCGGAGCAGGCAGCGTTTCCACGGCATGAACAGGCTCTTGGGGAACGGACGCGCCAACAGCGTCCAACACATGATCCAAAGCATCCTCCTGACACGGTTGGACGTCGTGTAGGGGGACGTGAAATGCATGTAATCCATAAATGATAATAATAAGATATGTGTACCCGGATTGTCAAAGCAATGAGGGTAAGGAATGTAAGCGTGTGGATAGAAGTATCCGGATGGTCAGGAAAGGCCTGCTTTTAGCTTTTAATCAGGCTTTTGAAAAAGGGGAATATGATCTTGTCGTATGGAAATTCCTTGCGCTTGTGAGGTCTACCAAATATAAAGGGTGCCCATGAATAAAATCCGGACACCCTGATTCGTTATTTCTATATTGGTTCTATTTATAAAAAGCAATGCACATCATTTGAAATTTCGATGAATTTCGGTCTTTCAAACGAATCTTTCATGAGAGAGGCTACTTTTTCAGAGCGGTTTATATCTACTAATGAAACTTCGTTTCCCGAATCATTCCGATTGGCATCTGTCTTCATGGGCAGATAATCTTGTTCATACCATTCCTTAAAACTTTTCATAATAATAAATGTTAATTGACGGGCTGCAAATATACAAACAAATGCTTTACCCGCAAAATCTTTCATAATTAAATAACAACATCAAACTTAATTATTAACACTTTCTTCCGTAAGAAAGCCTTTTTGAATACTTCCTTTAACTTTTCATACGCCTTCTTATCTTCATCGGCCCTATACCCTGTTTCCGCCAAGCCTACGATAACGGCCGGCAGGTGGCTATTATCTTCTTCCAATCGTTTACTGAGAGTCTCCAGCCAAGACTTTTTCATCTGCCATGACTCTTCACCTTGGCACTCTTTCAGCCGGATAATGAAAAGACGTTGAGAGGATACGCCCTGTTTATCAATAATCACATACTCCGAATCATTTTCTTGTTCTTTCCGGGGTTGATACCCATCCCCCCAAATCCTTTGGACGATTTCTTCTATCAACCGTTCGACCAGGCAAGTATATGTCAGTTCATTCAATAACTTCCCCGGAAGCAAACTGGAAACTTGGCAAGAATCGCTTTTCCAAATATCATTCCTATAGCTTTTTATCTCGCTTTTCTCTTTCCAATTATTATCATATTCTTTCACGAAACGGCGTATGTGTATCCTTTCATTGCACCGGTCTATTTTTATCAATGTGGCAGACGATTCTGACTTCCCGTTTTTGCTGTCTGCTGCAAAGAAGCCGCCGTTCAGCACATATTGGCAAACATTCCCTAACATGTCGGGGCTTTTGGCTTCGCGCCCATGCTCATGGCCGGAAAGGCACAAGTCAGACATTTCCAGGATCATGTCGTACACCGGCAGCATGCTTCCGGACGGTTGGTATTCAAGCAAATCCATAAACCGCAGTGAATGGTGGAACAAGGTTACGACATAGTATCCCTTCAGTTTGTAATCTTGGATTTGATCATATAGTTTTTTGATGAATGCGCTTCCAAACCGCACCGGCTTCTTTTCGACTTTTGCCACATCCCTCCACGTGCTGTTCAATTCTACGAAAAGAACCTTCTCTTCCTCGAACGCCACCATGTCATTGATATAAGGGAGGAAACTCCCGGGTATCCGTTTATACCCTGACGAAGGGGGATTAGGAATAAAACTGCTTCTGAAATCCGAGTAATTCTTAAATACAAATTTCACCCAATCCACCTCATGTACCCCTTTGGCGGGGTAGAGAATATTTTCTACTGCGCCTATGTAGCCTTGTGCCAAATCTTTTATATTCATGTCATGGTTTCCGGGAACCATAAGGATACGCTGGTCAGGAAGCCCGCAGGCTTCAGCTATTTTTGCGATAAAGCCCCCTGCCACCTCGTATTCATCCTTGCCTGCGCCATGGGCGATGTCGCCGCATACGCATAGGTAGTCGGGCTTCCAGAATGCTTCTTCGGTACTTTTGGCAATAATTTCCTCTTGGATGTATTTGCAGAATCCATCCACGGCTCTCTGCAATTCCAAGTGTTGGCACACATATTTTTCTTTGCCTTCTTTTTCTTCGCTTTTTGCCTGGGTATGGAAATCGGCAAGACTTAGTATAACCATAGTTACTTATGGATTTATAAGTTGGATGACATTTCTTTCATAATAATCGAATCCCGCCAAATACAAGATGGAACGTGCCGCGAAATATTTCCTTTGGATTTTTGCGTCAATGCAGAAAAAACCGCCTAAAGGATCAGACAATATATTGCTATAGCACTCCGGAAAGCGGATGTACGGTTTCCCATTCTCGTCACGGGACAAAGACCTGCACGCTTCTTCCGGCAGGTCCACCCCTTCATTGTCAAGCTGGCGCAGATAGCGGAGGAAAGCCGGCAGGAAAGAACAGATATAGGTACTTTTATCCAGGTTTGTAGGGACTTTGCATGCTTCAAACTCCTTCAAGATTTCCGTTTTCAGATAGTCCTGGTACTTTTTCTTCAAAAGTTCCGGCTGTTCTTCTTCTTGGGTATCATCTTTTAAATTGTTGACATCTTTGTCAAGTTGACCGTCAGTGTTTTTCAGGAAAACTTCAACCAACGTCTGCAATTTTCCTCCAAAATCTTTCGTGCCAAGCAATTCCAGCAACAGTCCTGCTATCAATTTCACATCCTTGAAATAGAGCAACCAATATTCGCCCAGCAAAGCGTCAAAAGGCTTGAAAGCAAGTTCGTCTACGTTTTTATCTGCAAATAGCTTGACAAAGAGCACGCGCCCCATGAACATGACAAACTGTTCTTTGTCCAATCTCCCTGTCTTGTCAAAATACATAGAAAACTGCATCAGGTATTTCCAATACCAGTAAGAAAATAATTCGTAGTCTTTATCATACCCATAATAGTAGGCAAACAAATCCGCCATAAGGCTGACCATATATCCTTTATCCAGCTTTTTCAGGAATATTTGGTGAACTTCGTTGAAACGGTTGAACTCGGCATGCATGCTGATGCGGTTTTTCAGCTTCCGGATAAAAGACTCATCGGTGAATCCTTTCAAGGAATGTTCATGTTCGTGGTCGTTTCTAAGTGCTTCCATCATGAGGAAATTGAACATCTCCTTCCACACCGTAGAAGCAAACAGTTCCGGGTAAGTGATGTGCTGCATGTTGATTTTATAGGAATGGTCTGTCACGTGGACCCGTTCATAACCGGTCACGTACATAAACTTGTCTAGGGTCGTGGCACCGCATGCCGACATGATGCTTTTGTAAGTAAAGTCCATTGCCCCGACCAAGCGTTGGATGCCTCCGTTCCATTCCAAATTGAAATCAGGCAAGGCGCGCGTGCGGCTGCTTTGATGGAAACGGTTCAAATAGGCGCGTTCAAAATCCCGGATGTTGTGGTCTATCCATTCCTGAAAATAAGCAGCCGTATATTGGTCCTTTTCCACATACTCCCGGACAATCCGGATGAAAGAATTCAGGAAATGCCTCAGACCGACAAAACTGGTAAAGAAGACGGGATCCTGAATGCAGTCATTGTAGTTGTGGAACATCTTCATCGCCCTTTCCTTTAATACTTTCGACACTTTGGACTTGTCCAGGTTATTTCTCAAATTCTTCAATTCTTCTTTTGGGAACCTGTATCTGCTGAAGATGTCCTTCGTACAAGGATGTTCGTCTGCCTTCACTTCTTCAGGCCAAACATTTAAAACGGGTTCATCATTGTTGTCCAGGCATACGGTTATATGTAGTTTCCGCACATGCTGCCGCTTGTTGTCCAGTTCTTTCAGGCTGTCCATGGTTTCAAAAAAGTTTTTCCCGTTTTCTTGCAGCCGGCTGACAGAAAGGTCTATGCCAACTACCGGATTATCCACGTGCAGGACCGTTATCTGCTCGCGCAGTCCTAATTGGTCAAGTTCGCTCCGGAAATTAGTTTCATGGCCAGGTTTTACATCCCATGACAAGGATACGCGGCAGTTTTCTTCCTGTATCCGATGGGGGGACATCCCATCCCGTTCCATTTTATACCCGGACAATGAATAAGAAGATGTAAACACATGAGCTTGGCCCGGATCATACTTATCGGAATTCCTAGAATAGAGATTCCCTATATATGCTTTATAAACTTCATTGTTCTCATCAATCCCCAGATCTTTTATTTGCAGGTTCCTGCACTTGAGCGTAAAAGACGCAGCCTCCGTGAGCGTATCCGTAAAGCAAAGCACCACCAATTCTTCGTTCCCAAAACCGTTCAAAGCGAGCACATGCATACAATCCTTGCTGTCCTCGCCAAAACCGGTTATCTTCTGTTTGACCAGCTCAATCGCGTCTAACCCGCTTCCGCACAGGAAACATGAATTGACCTTAAAACGGTTCATACAAACAAACGGATATGTTCGGATCTTATCAAATTGATCCTCCAAACCATACCCTTTGCGGTCATCATTGGCAGTCATCGTGTTCAGTCCCACTACCAATTGGTAATCGTCATTCTGGTAACCCGCTTCGCCATTGAATGGATGGAACACGCGGTTGGGAAAAGAGAAATCATCAAACAAGGATACAAACATCCAATGACTGCTTCCCAATACGCTATATCCAATAGGATCGTATAGTTTGCCCGACATATCTGTTGCCATGCTTTTGTAGGCATACTCTACCCTCTTTTTCTTATAGCTCTCCAGGATCTGACCCGCAACAAGGGGTTCTTTCCCTTCTTCTGCCTGCCCCGGTGCGGAAACCAGACCGATCAAAAGTCCGCATGTATCCGCATAATAGGTATTGTTCATGATTAACTGTCACTTTAGATGAATTGAAGTACAAAGATACAAAATCGGGAGAAAACCACCTTAATTTTCCTTCACATAATTCTCCATCAGCCACTCCTTCATCTTCTCCGTGTCTCCCCCCATCTTTTTCTTCCATTCATACACCTTGGCATCCACCAGCATCCGATACCAAAAACCTTGCAGGATATGCCAAATAAAGCCCTCCTTGCCGTCAAGAAAACCACCTTTCAGCACGTAACGCAAAAAGAAGTTGACAAACGGACGCAGGAACAAAGGAGAACGGACATATTTCAATTTAAGCCATCGCTTGCGCTCAGCATCTGTTCCCCAGAACTTAGGCTGTACCTCGGCATTCTTAACATCCAATCCATAAGCCATCAGCAAAACATTTATAGCCTCGCGTCCTGCATATCCAATGTGTTTCTGAGACCACCATGACAAATCGTTCAAATTTTCATCTGTCTGATCGCCATTAATATAAACCGTCTCCCCATGAAACACTGTCAGATGCTCATCCATCCATTTATCCTCGCTTGCACCATACCCCTTACGGATAATTTTTATTTGAGGAGCCGGATACCAGCCTCCGTGCAAGAGTGGACGTCCCATAAACACAATCTTCTTGTTGACATATATGCCATTCACACTTCGAGGAAGTTCTCTGATTCGTGCCAACACTTGCATTGCCAATTCTTTTTCCACATATTCATCTGCATCCACCCTCCAAATCCAGGTGGCAGCTATGGAACAACAATCTATAGCCCAATTAAACTGGCGTGCCTGATTCTCAAACGGATGTTGCACCACCCTTGCTCCCATACTTTCCGCTATCTCGCAGGTACGGTCCGTGCTGTACGAATCTATGACCCAGATCTCACCGCACACACCTTGCAGCGAACGGATGCAACGGGCAATGTGCCGCTCTTCGTTTTTAGTAAGAATGACAGCAGCAATCGTAACGTCAGTCATACAACCTCCCTCTCTTCACCTCCTAATCTTCACCCCTATCGCCCCTTCCGGCACCTCGTCCACCACCAGCGCCAGGTAGCCGCCGCCGCCGGCGCCCGCCATCTTCCAAGCCAACGCACGCCCCTGCCAGGCATCGATATAATCTTGCACGCCCTCGGCCAT
>CALUOW010000035.1 GCA_944322365.1 uncultured Bacteroides sp. | reverse complement strand
TGCGTTTTTATAAACTTAAGCTGCGTTTAAACTTTCCGAACGGGAAAGGCAAGGTTTTCCCCGCACTTGGAGCGTTTTTTCCGCCTACCTATCCCGGATTCCTCCTAAGATTATTTCCCATTCGCGTACAGATTATGAATACAATTTACTACTTTTGCGCGTTAATCATCGTTAGGTTATGAATAAAGATTGGATAGAAGACATCAAGAAAGCCTGCCAAGTGATGCAGGAAGGCGGGGTGATATTGTATCCCACCGACACCATCTGGGGCATCGGATGCGATGCTACCAACGAGGAGGCTGTGCGTCGTGTCTACGAGATAAAACGCCGGGCGGACAGCAAGGCCATGCTAGTACTGGTGGATTCGGCCGTCAAGGTGGACTTTTACGTGCAGGATGTGCCCCCGGTGGCCTGGGACCTGCTGGACGTGGCCGACAAGCCCCTGACCATCATTTACAGCGGCGCGCGCAATTTGGCGCCCAACCTCTTGGCCGAAGATGGCAGCGTGGGCATCCGCGTGACCGCCGAAGAGTTCTCCAAATCCTTGTGCTTCCGCTTCCGCAAGGCCATTGTCTCCACCTCGGCCAACGTGAGCGGCGAACCTTCGCCCCGCACTTTCTCCGAGATTAGCGACGACATCAAGAACGCCGTGGATTACATCGTATCCGCCCGGCGCGACGAGAAGGGAAGTGCCAAACCCTCGTCCATCATCAAGTTGGGGCAGGGAGGCGAAGTTAAAATCATCCGGCCATGAGCAAGAATCCCCATCTAATAGATTATGTAAAAGGTTGGCAGCCCCGCCTTATCCAATGGCGTGAGCAGCACATCAAAGACCGGCAGTTCATCCTGATGCTGAGTTTCGTGGTAGGCATCGGCACCGCCTTGGCCGCCTTGTTGCTGAAACAGTTGATTCACTGGATACAGATGTTCCTGACGGATCACTTCGACACGACCGAAGCCAACTACCTCTACTTGGTTTATCCCGTGGTGGGCATCCTGCTGACGGGCCTCTTCGTGCGCTATGTGGTGAAAGACGACATCAGCCACGGCGTCACCAAGATACTCTACGCCATCTCGCGCCGACAAGGACGCATCAAGCGGCACAACACGTGGTCGTCCATCTTGGCCAGCTCCATCACCATCGGCTTCGGCGGTTCGGTGGGAGCCGAGGCGCCCATCGTACTGACGGGGTCGGCCATCGGCTCCAACCTGGGCGGCATCTTCAAGATGGAGCACCGCACGCTGATGCTCCTCGTAGGATGCGGCGCGGCAGGCGCGGTGGCGGGCATCTTCAAGGCGCCCATCGCGGGGCTGGTGTTCACGCTGGAGGTGCTGATGATAGACCTCACGATGACCTCGCTGCTGCCCCTGCTCATCTCGTCGGTGACGGCGGCCACGTTGTCCTACCTCGCCACGGGGCAAGAAGCCATGTTCCGCTTTCATTTGGACGAGCCGTTCGCTTTGGGGCGCATTCCTTACGTCATTCTTTTGGGCATCTTCTGCGGATTGGTGTCGCTCTACTTCACCCGCGCCATGAACCGGGTGGAGGGCGTCTTCGGCCGCTTGAAGACCCCATGGAAAAAGTTGCTGCTGGGCGGCACGATGCTGAGCGTGCTCATTTTCCTCTTCCCCCCGCTCTATGGCGAAGGATATGACACGATAGAGCTGCTGCTGAACGGGGTGAGCAACGCCGACTGGGACACGGTGATGGATCACTCCTTCTTCTACGGGCACGGCAACCTCCTGCTGGTATACCTGATGCTCATCATCCTCTTCAAGGTGTTTGCCTCCAGCGCCACCAACGGCGGAGGCGGTTGCGGCGGCATCTTCGCGCCCTCGCTCTACCTGGGTTGCATCGCGGGATTCGTCTTTTCCCACTTCGCCAACGAGTTCGACATGACCCCCTTCCTGCCGGAGAAAAACTTCGCCTTGATGGGCATGGCGGGCGTGATGAGCGGCGTGATGCACGCTCCCCTGACGGGCGTTTTCCTCATTGCCGAACTGACAGGCGGCTACGACCTCTTCCTGCCGCTGATGATTGTCTCCGTCAGCTCCTACCTGACCATCATCGTCTTCGAACCGCACAGCATCTACTCCATGCGCCTGGCCAAGAAAGGCGAGTTGCTGACGCACAACAAAGACAAGTCCGTCTTGATCCTGATGAAGGTGGACGACGTGGTGGAGCGCGACTTCACTCCCGTCCGCCCCGATATGGATTTGGGCAACTTGGTGAGCGTCATTGCGCACGCGCGGCGCAACATCTTCCCCGTGCTGGATGCGGACAACCACCTGCTGGGCATCATCCCCTTGGACGACATACGCAACATCATGTTTCGCCAGGAGCTGTACCATCGCTTCACGGTGGAGAAGCTGATGACCATGCCTCCCGCCCGCCTGCACGACACGGACAGCATGGAGCAAGTGATGCGCGTCTTCGACGACACCCAGGCATGGAACTTGCCTGTGGTCGATGCGGAGGGGCGTTACCTGGGCTTCGTGTCGAAGTCGAAGGTGTTCAATACCTACCGCGAGGTGCTGGTGCACTTCTCGGACGAGTGAGGAAATAGGAATTTATAAGTTGACAAAGGGGACGAGTTAACGAGGCAACAAAGCCTGTTAGTAAACAGATTTACTAGTGATAAGCCCTGCCCTCGTAGCCTTGTTAACTTGTTAACTTGTCAACTCATCAACTCATCAACTAAATTATCATTTAACTGATACGACACAATGAAGAAAGAAGACTTACGAATCGTATACATGGGCACCCCCGACTTTGCGGTGGAGTCCTTGCGCTGCCTGGTGGAGGGCGGCTACAACGTGGTGGGCGTCATCACGATGCCGGACAAACCTGCCGGACGCGGGCACAAGTTGCAATACTCGCCCGTCAAGCAATATGCCTTGGAGCATCAGTTGCCCCTGCTGCAACCCGAAAAGCTGAAGGACGAAGATTTCCTCGGACAACTCCGCGCTTGGCACGCCGACTTGCAGATAGTGGTAGCCTTCCGCATGTTGCCCGAAGTGGTGTGGGCCATGCCCCGCCTGGGCACGTTCAACCTGCACGCCTCCCTCTTGCCGCAATACCGGGGCGCGGCGCCCATCAACTGGGCGGTCATCAACGGGGAGACGGAGACGGGCATCACCACCTTCTTCCTGAAGCATGAGATAGACACGGGCGAGGTCATCCAGCAAGTGCGCGTCCCCATTGCCGACACCGACGACGTGGGCATGGTGCACGACCGCCTGATGCTCCTCGGCGGCCGCTTGGTGACGGAGACGGTGGATGCCATCTTGGACGGGACGGTGAAGCCCATCCCCCAAGAGCAGATGCAGACGGACGCCCCTTTGCGTCCCGCGCCGAAGATATTCAAGGAGACTTGCCGCATCGACTGGAGCCGCCCTGTCAAACAGGTGTATGACTTCATCCGCGGCCTCTCGCCCCACCCCACGGCATGGACAGAATTGCATCAGGAAGGCCAGGAAACCGTGGTGCTGAAAGTATATGAAGCCGAGAAGTTGCCCCAGATGCACAACCTGCCCGTAGGCACGGTGCAGACGGACGGGAAGACTTATCTGCGCGTGGCTGTATCCGACGGTTTCGTGGGCATCCGCTCCCTCCAGTTGCCGGGCAAGAAACGCCTCCGGGTGGACGAACTGCTGCGCGGCTACCATTTGTCCGAACCGGCTGTAATGATTTAACCACTAATTCCCCAATATCGTATGAATCCTTTGATTTCCCCCTCCCTGCTTTCGGCCAACTTCAGCAACCTGGCCGAAGACTTGGACATGCTGAACCGTAGCGAAGCCGACTGGATACACCTGGACATCATGGACGGCGTCTTTGTGCCCAACATCTCCTTTGGCTTCCCTGTCTTGAAACACGTGGCCGCCTTGGCCGACAAACCGCTGGACGTCCACCTGATGATTGTGCAGCCCGAAAAGTTCATCCCCGAAGTAAAAGCGCTGGGCGCCCACGTGATGAACGTGCACTACGAAGCCTGCCCCCACCTGCACCGCGTGGTGCAGCAGATACGCGACGCCGGCATGCAACCCGCCGTCACCATCAATCCCGCCACGCCGGTCTCTCTGCTGAAGGACATCGTGAACGACCTCTACATGGTGTTGATCATGGGCGTAAATCCCGGCTTCGGCGGACAGAAGTTCATCCCCCACACCATCGGCAAAGTGCGCGAGTTGCGCGATTTGCTGGATGCCTGCGGCTCGGACGCCCTTATCGAAGTGGATGGCGGCGTGAACCTCCAGACGGGCGCCCGCCTGGTAGAAGCCGGCGCCGATGTGCTGGTGGCCGGCAATGCCGTCTTCTCGGCCGATGAACCTGTGGAAGCCATTCATGCGCTGAAGAGTCTCTGACCATGTGGCCCGAAGCATTGCGAAAGTATCCCTTCCTGCGGCTGTTGCTACCGCTGGCCGTCGGAATTGTGTGCGGGGATGCGTTCCCGCACGCTTTTTCATGGTCTCTCTTCGCAAGCGTATCGGCAGGATGGTTGGCCGCTCTTTATGTCTGCCACCGCCGCTGTTGGCGCAAGATGTATGGCGGCATGGCCTTGCTTTGGCTGGTCTTCCTCGGCTATCAGCTGTCGGCACGGGCATGGGCGGCGACTGATTACGACTTTCCCCACCGCGAAGCGACTTACCGCGTGCGGCTTTGCGAGGCGGCGGAGGAGAAAAAGCGGAGTTTCCTCTGCCCAGCCCGTGTGTTGGGCGTTTACCAATCGGATACGCTCCGCGCCGAACGCCGAACGCCGCTGTTCCTCCTCTATTTTGCCAAAGATTCCGCTGCCGCCCGTTTGCAGCGGGGCGACGAATTGCTGGTGCATGTCCGCCTCAACCCGCCGCGCAACAACGGCAATCCCGACGAGTTTGACTACGCGCGTTATCTCCGCCGCCAAGGCGGGAGCGGGACGGCCTACGTGCCTGCCCATCGTTGGCGGGCGACGGGGCACGATTCGACGCGCACCCTCCGGCAAGCCGCCTTGGACCAGCGCGAACGGGTGGTGGATCTTTACCGGCGGCTGGGTTTCCGAGGCGACCATCTGACCGTGCTCTCCGCCCTCACCGTGGGCGACCAAGACGACCTGAGCGACGACATTACGGAGACGTACTCCGTGGCCGGCGCCAGCCACGTCTTGTCCCTGTCCGGCCTGCACATCGGTTTCCTCTACGTCCTGCTGTTGGTCCTTTGCCGTCCTGTCTGGATGCGTTGGAGGGTGTTGAAGCTCCCCTTGCTCCTGCTCATCGTGGCGGGGCTGTGGGCGTTTGCTTTCTTCACGGGGCTGGCTTCGCCCGTGGTGCGGTCGGTCACGATGGTTACGATCCTCGCCTTGGCCGCGCTTCAATCCGAAAAGCTACTGACGATGAACACCTTGGCCGCCACCGCCTTCCTGATGCTCGTGGCGCGCCCCTTGTGGCTGTTCGACGTCAGTTTCCAGTTGTCTTTCCTTTCGTTGGCCGCCATCCTTCTGTTTCAGCCGCCCCTCTATGCCCTCTGGAGACCCCGTTGGCAGTTGCTTCGCTATGTGTGGGGGCTGGCGACCGTTTCTTTGGCGGCGCAAGCGGGCACGGTGCCGCTGGTGTTGCTCTACTTCTCGCGCTTCTCCACGCATTTCCTGCTCAGCAATTTATGGGTGGTGCCGCTGTCGTCGCTGATTCTGTATGCCGCCGTCGTTTTGTTGCTGCTGACGCCTTTCCCCGCTTGGCAAGGATGTTTTGCCCACGTTGCCGATGCGTTGGTCGGCCTCCAAAACGGGGGACTCCGCTGGATAAGCCGCTTGCCCTATGCGTCGTTCGACCACGTATGGGTCGATGCTGTCGACATTTGGCTTTTCTACCTCTTCCTGCTCTGCTTCTGCCTCTGCCTGCGCCGCTTCACCTTCCGGCGGGTGGGCGTGGCGCTGACGGCTTTGCTGCTTCTGGTGTCCTATCATACGGTTGCCGGCATCTCCAGTCATGCGTTGGCTGCGGACGGGGGGGCGTCCGCCCTGCTTCCTTGAACAGGCAAAACGAAAGAGAAAAGAAGCCGTTGCCGCCTTCTTTTTTCGAGGGCAGCAACGGCTTCTTTTTTATGCTTAAATCCTGCGAGAGGGATTATTCATCCCCTTGCTTGGATTCGAATTCCTTGATCAGCTTGTCTTGCACATCGGCGGGCACAAGCTCGTAGCTGGCAAACTTCATGATGAACGAAGCGCGGCCGCCGGTCAGCGAGCTCAACGCCGTGGAATAGGAGGACATTTCCTTCAGGGGCACCTTGGCGGACAGTTTCTCGTAGCCTGCCTCGCTGCTCATGCCCATGATCATGCCGCGGCGTCCTTGCAAGTCGCTCATCACGTCGCCCATCTTGTCCGAAGGCACGAAGACTTCCACGTCGTAGATAGGCTCCAGGATCTTGGGCCCGGCGTTTTTGAAGGCGTCGCTGAAGGCATGGCGTCCGGCCAGCATGAAGGAGATTTCGTTGGAGTCCACCGGGTGCATCTTGCCGTCGTAGACGATGACGCGGACGTCGCGGGCGTACGAGCCTGTCAGCGGGCCTTGCTCCATGCGGGACATCACGCCCTTCAGGATAGCGGGCATGAAGCGCGCGTCGATGGCGCCGCCCACCACGCAGTTGACAAACACCAGCTTGCCGCCCCACTCCAACGGGATTTCTTCCGTGCTCTTGACGTTCATCTTGAATTCCTGGCCGTTGAACTTATAGGTATCGGGCGCGGGCATGCCTTCGTAGTAAGGTTCGACGATAAGGTGCACCTCGCCAAACTGGCCTGCGCCGCCGGATTGTTTCTTGTGGCGGTAGTCGGCGCGCGCGGCCTTCGTGATGGTCTCGCGATAGGGAATGCGCGGTTCTTCGTAGACGATCGGGAGTTTCTCGTTGTTCTCCAGCCGCCACTTCAGCGTGCGCAGGTGGAATTCTCCCTGGCCGTGGACGATGGTCTGGCGCAGTTCCTTGGATTGCTCGATCACCCACGTCGGGTCTTCCTCGCGCATGCGGTTGAGGATGGCCATCATCTTCTCCGTGTCGGCCTCGTTGACGGGGCGGATGGCGCGCGAATATTTGAAGTTGGGGTATTTGATGAAGTTGAAGCGGTTTTCGGCGCCCTTGCCGTTGAGGGTGTTGCCCGTGTGCACGTCTTTCAGCTTCACGGTGCAGCCTATGTCGCCGGCCACCATTTCTTCCACCTTGATGCGGTTGGCGCCCGCGCAGGCGTAGATTTGGGCGATGCGTTCCTTCGAGCCGCGGTCGGCATTGGTGAAGTCGTCGCCTTCGTGCACCTTGCCGCTCATCACCTTGAAGTATTGCACGTCGCCGATGTGGGGTTCGACAGCCGTCTTAAAGAAGTAGAGCGACGTCGGGCCGTTGGCATCGGGCTTCACCACCTCGCCGCGCGTGTTGTGCACAGGGGGCATTTCGTCCACGAAGGGGACGACGTTGCCCAGGAATTCCATCAGCCGGCGCACGCCCATGTCCTTGCCGGCGCAGACGCAGAAGACGGGGAACATGCCGCGCGAGGCCAATCCCTTGCGGATGCCTTCGCGCATCTCGTCTTCGGTCAGCGAGTCGGCTTCGAAGAATTTCTCCATCAGTCCCTCGTCATGCTCGGCAGCGGCCTCCACCAGCGCCTTGTGCCATTCGGTGGCCTTCTCCATCTCTTCGGCGGGGATTTCCTCGATGGTGGGGGCGCCGCCTTCGGGAGCCCACGAATATTTCTTCATCAGCAGCACGTCGATCAGCGAGTTGAAACCGGGGCCCGTGGCCAGCGGATATTGCACGGGCACCACCTTGGGGCCGTAGATGCCGCGCAGCTGCTCCAGCACCATGTCGTAGTCGCACTTCTCGCTGTCCAGCTGGTTCACCAGGAAGATGACGGGCTTGCCCAGCTTCTCGGTGTAGCGGAAGTGGTTCTGCGTGCCCACCTCCACGCCATACTGCCCGTTCATCAGCAGGATGGCCGTGTCCGTCACGTTCAGCGCCGTGATGGCCGCGCCCACGAAGTCGTCGCTGCCCGGGCAGTCGATAATGTTCAGCTTCTTGCCGTTCCATTCCACATGGAAGACGGTGGAGAAGACCGAGTAGCCATACTCTTGCTCTACGGGGAAGTAGTCGCTCACGGTATTCTTGGCAGTAATCCTGCCGCGGCGTTTTATAATGCCACTCTCATAGAGCAAGGCTTCTGTGAGAGTGGTTTTGCCCGATCCGTCGTTGCCCAGCAGGGCGATGTTCTTGATTTCATTCGTCTGATATACTTTCATGATATTCCAAGTTTAATAAGTAAATAACTTGGCGCGCCATGCACGCCGTTTCTTAAAACGGGGCGCAAATTAGGCATTTATTGGAAGAAATGCAACTAAACGGCGTGTGTTACTAAACCATGTTATAAAACATACGGCAAGAAGGAAGCCCGTTGGCCGTCATTTTTTCACAGATCGCTTTACCAAGACGCCCGCAAAGGTAAGCACTCTGCCCGACATGGCCAAATTCCGGAGGGCGATTGGGGGGCGTTTTTCTGTCAATATCTCAGAAAAATGATCTTAACATTGACAATCAATGCATTACATCTCAACTTTCATCCCGTTTTGCCCGCCGAATACGCCTGCTGCCTTCAGAAAAGACACCGTTTCATTTCATTTCATTTCAATTATCAATATCTGCCCCCCTTTTCCGGATATCCGTTTTATAAATTATATTATATATATAATATATATTATATATATAATAATCATATTTTTTAGGGGGTTGAATAGCAAAAAATCCATTTGCTAATTGAAATGAAATGAAACGCATCGGTGTAGCGATGACGCTTTATTATGTATATTTTTCAGAAAAGACACATGTAATGCGCTGATTTTCAATACCGAAATCATTTTCTCGAATCCTAACAGAGAAAACGCCCCAAATCGCCCCCTGAAATTTGGCCACGCCAAACATTGTGCTTACCTTTGTTGCGCCAAGACAAAAGCATTAGCAAACATTAAAACAAAAAAGGCACGCGAACGAGCGCGTGCCAATAAGGGGGGAAAGAGGATATTGTCAACGGGCCAGTTCCTCGATGACCTTCATGACCTGCCGGCCGATGGCTTCCGCCTCGTCTTGCGTGTGGGCTTCGCTATAGACGCGGATGATGGGTTCGGTGTTGCTCTTGCGCAGGTGCACCCACTTGTCGGGGAAGTCTATCTTCACGCCGTCGATGTCGGTGACCGGCTCGTCCTTGTAGAGCTCCTTCACTTTGGCCAGAATGGCGTCCACGTCGGTGTCGGGGGTGAGGTCCACGCGGTTCTTGGCCATGAAGTAGGCGGGATAGGCGGCGCGCAGCTCGCTGACTTTCTTGCCCTCGTGCGCCAGGTGGCTGAGGAAGAGGGCGATGCCCACCAAGGCGTCGCGCCCGTAGTGGCTGGCGGGGTAGATGACGCCGCCGTTGCCTTCGCCGCCGATGACGGCTCCGACTTCTTTCATCTTGGTGGTGACGTTCACCTCGCCCACGGCCGATGCGTAGTAGGGCTGCCCGTAGCGGGCGGACACGTCGCGCAGGGCGCGGGTGGAGCTGAGGTTGGAGACGGTGGGTCCGGGCGTGTGCTTCAGCACGTAGTCGGCCACGCTGACCAGGGTGTATTCTTCGCCATACATGCGCCCGTCTTCGCAGATGATGGCCAGGCGGTCCACGTCGGGGTCTACGACGAAGGCCACGTCGTTGCCCCCCTTGGCCATGAGGCCCATGATGTCGCCCAGGTTGCGCTCCAGGGGTTCGGGGTTGTGCTGGAAGTCGCCCGTCGGTTCGCAATAGAGCTTCTCGACGTGCTGCACGCCCAGCTGTTCGAGCAGTTGGGGCAGGATGACGCCTCCGACGGAGTTGACGCAGTCGATGGCCACGCGGAAGCCTGCCTTGCGGATGGCCTCTACGTCCACCAGGTCAAGCGCCAGGACGCTGTCGATGTGGCGTTGGTTGTAGGACAGGTCTTTGCGGTAGGAGCCCAGCTTGTCCACCTCGGCGTATTCGAAGGCTTCGGCTTCGGCCATGCGCAGCACTTCGTTGCCTTCTTCTTTGTTGAGGAACTCGCCCCGCTCGTTCAGCAGCTTCAGCGCGTTCCATTGCTTGGGGTTGTGCGACGCGGTGAGGATGATGCCCCCGCTGGCTCCTTCCATGGTGACGGCCAGCTCGGTGGTGGGGGTCGACGCCAGGTCGATGTCCACCACGTCCCAGCCCATGCCCATGAGGGTGCCGACGACGACGTTCTTCACCATCTCGCCGGAGAGGCGCGCGTCGCGCCCTACGACGATTTTGTTGCTCTTTACGGTGCAGGTCTTGCGGATGAGGGTCGCGTAGGCGGACGTGAATTTCACGATGTCCAGCGGGTTCAACCCTTCGCCCGCCGATCCGCCGATGGTCCCGCGGATGCCTGAAATGGATTTGATAAGTGTCATATTCTAAAAAGGTTTGTACGTTATGTGTCTCAATATATCTGGTAACGGATGTCGTAATAGTAGGGGATCACGGATTGCATGGCCGTCTGGGTGCCCATCTCGGCAGGCACGATGAGGCGGACGTGGGACTTGTTGTAGATGTAGTCCCACGGCACCAGCCATCCGGCGGGCACGGCGGTGCTGCCCCCCAGCACGGTGTTGGGGTAATAGCCGGCATAGCCCGTGGTGGCGCCCACGAGGAAGATGCCCGCTATCGACGACGAGGTGGCCGTATAGCGGAATCCTTCGAGCATGGAGGGTATCTCCAGGTTGGAGTATATCAGCATGTTATAGAGGATGTTGTATTCGGTGAAGCGCACCATGACCTCGTCGTTGTTCTTGATGGTGTCTCCTTCGACGCCCTTGTCCACAATCTGCATGTAGACGCCGCTGGCCAGCTGGACGAACTCGTTGCGTTCGAGGTTGGTCGTGGAGTCTTGGGCGAAAAATTCGCTTTGCGAGATGACGGTGATGCTGCTGTCGCGGATGAAGGCGTCGATGGCCTTGTCTTCGTCCTCCTTCATCTCGGCGTATGTCTTGGTGTCGTCGCACGCTTGGAAACCGATGCAAAACGCCATCAAAGACAGGAAAAGTAAACTGAGTTTCTTCATTATCTATACGTCTAAGTTATGAATTATGGGGCAAAAGTATCTGATTTTGCGGAAAGGCCGAAGAATAGGCGCCGAACGTTCGTATCTTTTAACCTTTCGCGCCCCGTTTTTTCAGGGTTTGGCCGTCAGCAGGGGTTTGTATTCGGCCAAGGCCGCTTCGAACGCCTCGCGCGCCTCGTCCATCGTGCCGTAGAACTCGCCGCCCGAAGCGTTGAGGTGGCCGCCGCCGTTGAAGAACTCGGCCGCCACCCGGTTGCAGGGGAAGTTGCCCACCGAGCGGAGCGAGATTTTGATCATCGGCTTCTCCGTGTCCTCGCGCAGGAAGCAGGAGAAGACGACGTTCTTGATGCTCAACGGGATGTTGACAAACCCCTCGCTGTCGCCCCGGATGTAGTCGAAGCGCCGCTGCTCTTTCTTGGTCAGCGAGATGAGGGCGGCGTTGCAGTCGGCATAGACGCGCATCTGCGTCAGCACGTGGCCCATCAGGCGCAGGCGGCTCTCGGAGTAGGTGTTGAACACCTTGCGGTAGATGGCGTCCTTGTCGATGCCCTTGGTCAGCAGCTCGCTGATGATGAAGTAGATTTCGCGGTTGTTCGAGTTGTAGGTGAAGCCGCCCGTATCGGTCATCATGCCCGTATAGATGCACTCGGCGCCCTCCTTGCTGATTTCGTTGAAGCAGCCCATGCGGCAGATGAGGCGGAAGACCAACTCGGAGGTGGAAGAAATTTCGGGGTGCGAGATGATGATTTGCGCGAATTGCTCCGGCTCCAAATGATGGTCTACCAGAATTTTCCGCGCGGGCGAATCCTGCACGGCGCCGGCCATGGCGTCGATGCGGCGGATGGCGTTGAAGTCCAGGCAGCAGACGACGTCGGCTTCGGCCAGGAGGCGGTCGGCAAAGTCCTTGTACTTGTCATACAGCAGGATGTCTTTGCTGCCCGGCATCCACTTCAGGAAGTCGGGGAAGGCGTTGGGGACGATGACGTTGGCCGTCTTCCCCTGCGCGTTCAGGAAGTGCCACAGGCCCAACGACGAACCGATGGCGTCGCCGTCGGGCGAGACGTGGGAGACGATGACTATCTTTTCGGCGCGTTCGAGCCACTTGCCGAAGTGGTCGACGTCCGCCTGTTTGATTATTTTGCTCAGCATAAGGCGAGTTTTTTTTAGTAGGATGACAAAAAATGAATCGGATGGCAAAAGTACGAAAAAGTTTAGGATTACGCGCACGATGCGGCCGAAATACTTCACACATCATGCGCCTGTACTGCCCCTCCCTGCTATCGGCGCGTCGCCTTCACCGTCACCAGCACGGGGCGATGATCCGACGCGACGGTTTCGGCGATGACCGTATCGCGCGTCACCTCGAACGCATAGCCGTTGTCCTTGAGGGCGTAGAGATAGTCGATACACTCTTGCGGGCGGTCGGCGGGATAGGTGCAGGCCGCCGTGTCGTTGAGGGTGGCGAAGTGGCGGCGCAGGAGCTGTTGCGGCTTCTCGTAGGGATGCGAGTTCATGTCGCCTGCCAGGAAGACGGGTTTGTCGATGCTGTCCGTAGCTTGCAGGATGAGGGGGATGGAGGCCTCCTGGTCTTCCGGCGTGAGCGACTGGTGGGTGGCACAGACGACGTAGTCGCGAAATTCGGCCACGATCATCGTGCGGGCTTCCTCGCGTCCCGGCATGGGGACGGCGCGGACGGCGAGGGGTTTCTCTTTGCAGAGCAGCCCGATGCCGTAGCTGCCCCCGTCGTAGGGGATGGCTGCGGCGAAGACGCCTTCCATACCGGTGAGGGCGCGCAGGGTGTCGAGGGTGTTGACGCCCCCGTTGCGGCCGGTGACGCTGTCCAATTCCTGCAAGGCGACGACGTCGGGGGCGGCTTGGCGGATGACGGCGGCGATGCGGCGGTAGTCGCGCGCGTTGTCCATGCCGACGCAGTTGTGCAGGTTGTAGGTCATGAGGTCGATTTCCGTAGCCGGGCGGGTTTCTGCCGGCTGCTGGTTCTTGGGCGAATGGCATGCCGTCAGGGTGGAGGCGGCAAGCAACGTGAGTAAGATAGTCTTGTGTTTCATGTTGGTTTGATATGAATTTATAGTCCTAAGATATTGGTTTGCTGCACCAATGGTTTGTTGTCGAACTCGCCGTTTAGTTTTTCCGCTTCTTGCGGGTTCAGCTCCAGTTCCTTCTTCAGGTCTTCCATGGAGCCTTCCTTGTCGCCTCCCAGCAGTTTGGCTCGTCCGCGTTCGTGGTAGAGCGCCGGGCTTCCGGGGTTGAGTTCGATGGCTTCGTCCAGCAGGGCGATGGCTTCCGTCGTTTTTCCTTGCGCGGCGTAGAGGCTGCCCAAGCGGGCGAAGGCTTGTTCGTTGAAGGGGTTCACTTCGGTGACGCGGCGGTAGTCCGCTTCGGCTTTGCCGGGGTCTCCGGCGGCTTCGGCCAGTTGTCCGCGCAGCAGGAGGGCACTCTCTTCGTCGGGGTCTTGCGCCAAGATGGCTTCGAGGTCTTCCAAAGCCTCCTTGCGCTGCTGCATCTTGCCCAGGGCTTCGGCGCGCAGCAGCCGCGCTTCGGTGAAGTCTTCCTTCAGCGCGATGGCCTGCGTGAGGTGGGCGATGCACATCAGGGAGTCGCCTTGCCCATTGTCGGCTTTGCCTAGGAGGTAATGCGCCATGGCGTTGCCTTCTTCCAGCGCGATGGCTTTCTGCGCGGCCTCGGCCATGGCAGGATAGTCTTCCATCATGTAGCAGAGGTTGGCCAGGGTGATGAAGGCGGAGGCGTGCTCCGGCTCCATGCGGGTCATTTGCTCCAGTTGCCGGCGCGCTTCGGGCAGTTGGTTGGTTTGGACGTAGGCTTGCGCGAGATATTGGCGCGTCTCGAAGTCGTCGCGGATGGCCAGGGCCTCGTTGAAGCACTTGATGGCATAGTCTTGCCTGCCCATGCGTTGGGCGCGCATGCCGTCATACTTGAATATGTCGAAGTTCTTTTGCCGGGCCTTTTCCTGTTCGGCCATCGGATTGTCGGGCTTGCCCGAGAAGAATGATTTGAAGAATCCCATGTCTGTATTCGGTATTTATTGTTCGGGTGCAAAAGTAGTGAATTATTTGGTTCCTTCGCGCAATTTCAGCAGGCCGTTTTCGCTGACAAGGCATCTTTCGTCCAGCAGGTCGTGCAGGATGTCGGCCAGCATCTCCTTGTCTACGGCCACGGCTTCGAGCATTTGGGCAGGCGTCAGTGGACGGGCGGCCACGGCTTGGAGGATGCGTTGGCGGATGGCGGCTTTGGCGGAAGCCTGTCCCCCGTGTCTGCTTCGACTGCCCAGGCAGACGTCGCATTGTCCGCACGAATGTTCGTTCTTCTCGCCAAAGTAGCGCAACAGTCGGCGGCTGCGGCAAACCGTGTCGTTCTCCGCATAATCCAAGATGGCGCGGATACGCTCTTCGTAGCGTTGCTTCCGTTCTTCGTAGGCCGACGGCGGGATGCGGAGTTGCGACAAATCTGTCCGCTCTCGCGTGTAAACGATATGCGGTATCTTCTTGCGGGGGATGTAGTGGACGATGTGCAGGCGAGTCAAATTTACCAACATTTCATACACTTGGCGACGGGTGAGGCCGCTGCGCGTAGCCAAAAAGTCTTCGTTGATAAAAGCATAATCTGTAAACAATCCTGTATAGTTGCGCAAGAGCAGGCGGATAAGGCGGTCGGCGTCGTCGCCCAACGTGCTCAGCCGATAGAGTTCGTCGCGGCGGACGGTGAAGAGGAGGCGCGAGGCGTTGTCTTGCTCGTCAGCGTAATCCAGGTAGCCTGCCTGGGTCAGAATCTTCAGCGCGCTGTCCACCGGCACGGGAAAATACTTGAATTTGCGGCAGAAGTCTTCGATGTCGAACTCGCGCACGCAACCCAGGCCATCGCCCATCGCCATCTGGTAGTAGTATTGCAGGTGCTCGTACACTTCTTTCACATAGTCCTTGTCGGGGAAGGTGTCGGGGATGCGCCGTTGCAGCGTCGTCTTGTCCGACCTGGCGTAGAGGATGACGGCGTAGGCCTTCTGCCCGTCGCGTCCGGCACGTCCCGCTTCCTGAAAGTAGGCCTCGATGGAGTCGGGCAGGTCAATGTGGACAACCAGGCGCACGTCCGGCTTGTCGATGCCCATGCCGAAGGCGTTGGTGGCCACGATGACGCGCGTTTCGCCCCGTTGCCAACGTTGTTGGCGTTGGTCTTTGGCGGCATCGTCCAATCCGGCGTGGTAATAATCTGCGGCGACGCCTTCGCTCTCCAGCCGTTCGGCAATCTCTTTGGTGCGGCGCCGGCTGCGCACGTAGACGATGGCGCTGCCGCCGACTTTGCGCAAGATGTGCAGCAATTCGTGCCATTTGTCTTCCGTCCTGCGGACAATGTATGCCAGGTTCTTCCGTTCGAAGCTCATGCGGAAGACGTTGGGGCGCGCAAAGTGCAGGCGCGCCTGTATGTCGTCCACCACTTGCGGGGTGGCGGTGGCCGTCAGCGCCAATACGGGCACGCCGGGCAAGAGGGAGCGGATTTCGGCAATCTTCAAGTAAGCCGGACGGAAGTCGTAGCCCCATTGCGAGATGCAATGGCTCTCGTCCACGGCGATCATGCTGACGCGCATCCGGGGGAGCTTGGCGCGGAAGATGTCCGTGTCCAAGCGTTCGGGCGAGACATAAAGGAACTTGTAGGGGCCGAAGATGCAGTTTTCCAGCGTGGCGATGATGTCGTCGCGGCCCATGCCCGCATGGATGGCCAAGGCAGGGATGCCGCGTTGCTTCAGGTTTTGCACCTGGTCTTTCATCAAAGCGATAAGGGGCGTCACCACCAGGCAAAGCCCTTCGCGCGCCAAGGCAGGCACTTGGAAGGTGACGGACTTGCCGCCGCCCGTAGGCATCAGGCCCAAGGTGTCTTCGTTGCGCCCGATGCTGCGGATGATGTCTTCCTGTATGCCGCGAAAGGAGTCGTAGCCCCAATATTGCTTCAGGATCTGGTGGTAGACGTCGCCCTCCTTATTTTCCGGGATGCCGCTCATTCTCTTTCTTCCAGTTGGGTTTGATGTCCTCGATTTGCAGCTGCACTTCGCCCTTCTTGTGGGTATTCTCTTCGATGGTGTAACAGATGTCGAACGAGCGTTTGGTCTTGATAAAGCGCACGTGCGAGCTTTGCCCGAAGGCTATGCCGTTCATGACGTTGTTCGACTTGTTGTCCACCAGCTCCAGCTTGATGTGCTCCTGTTCGCGCCCCACCACCTTGCTGGTGCCATAGTCATAGACATTGTGCGTGCAGAAGACGGGCTTCACATTCTCCGGCCCGAAGGGATTGAAGCGCTTCAGGTCGCTGCAGAACTTGGGCGTGATGTCCCGGAAGTCTATCTCCGCGCTGACGTCGATGACGGCGCTCATCTGTTCGGGGCGGATGTGTTCGGCCACGAAGTCCTCGAACTTGCGGGTGAAGGCGGGCACGTTCTCCACCTTCATCGAGAGGCCGGCGGCGTAGGTGTGCCCGCCGAAGTTCTCCAATAAGTCGCGGCAATGCTCCACCGCCTTGTAGACGTCAAAGCCCAAGACCGAGCGCGCCGAGCCGGTGGCCAAGTCGCCCGTGCGCGTCAGCACCACGGCCGGGCGGTAGTATATCTCCGTCAGGCGCGAAGCCACGATGCCGATGACGCCCTTGTGCCACGCCTCGTTGTAGAGGACGATGGAGCGGCGGTCGGCAAAGTGCGACAAGCCTTCCACGATGCGGTTGGCCTCTTCGGTCATGTTTTTGTCCAAATCCTTGCGCGTCTCGTTATACTGGTTGATCTGCCCGGCCTTTTCCAACGCCGTCGAGAAGTCTTTCTCCGTCAGCAAGTCCACCGCTTCCTTTCCATTCTGGATGCGCCCGGAGGCATTGATGCGCGGCCCTATCTTGAAGACGACGTCGTTGACGGTCAGTTCTTTCTCGGCCAGGCCGCACACGTCGATAATCGCCTTCAGGCCCACGCTGGGGTTGGAGTTGAGCTGCTTCAGGCCGTGGTAGGCCAGGATGCGGTTCTCGCCCATGATGGGCACGATGTCCGACGCGATGCTGACCGCCACCAGGTCCAGCAGGGGGATGAGGTGGTGGAACTCGATGCCGTTGCTCAGCGCGAAGGCCTGCATGAACTTGAAGCCCACGCCGCAGCCGGACAGGTGCTCGTAGGGATAGGTGTTGTCGAAGCGCTTGGCGTTGAGGATGGCGGCGGCGGGGGGCAGCACGTCGTCGGGCACGTGATGGTCGCAGATGATGAAGTCGATGCCTTTCTCTTGCGCATAGGCCACCTCCTCCACGGCTTTGATGCCGCAATCCAGCACGATGACCAGCTTGACGCCCGTCGCGGCCGCATAGTCCACCCCCTTCATCGACACGCCATAGCCCTCGCTGTAACGGTCGGGGATGTAATAGTCGATGTTCGAATAATACTGCTGGATGAACTTGTAGACCAAGGCGACGGCCGTCGTGCCGTCCACGTCATAATCGCCATAAATCAGTATCCTTTCCTTTCTGCCCATAGCCCTGTTGAGGCGCTCCACGGCCACGTCCATGTCTTTCATCAGGAAGGGGTCGTGCAAGTCCGGGAGCTGGGGTCGGAAGAACTTCCTTGCGGCCGGGGCCGTGGTGATTCCCCGCTCGACCAGCAGACGGCCCAGAATCGGGCTGATGCCCAATGCCTGCGCCAATTGCCGGCTTGTTTCGGCCTGTTGGGGTGTAGTGGTCAGGTAATTCCATCTGTAAGTCATTATATATATGTTTTTTCTTTTTCCTTTCTCCGGATGCCGGAATCTGCTGCCCGGCGCGTCAGGGAGGGGAATCGTCCGTTTGCCCAATCAAATATTATCGCAAACGGGCAAAGCCTTCCCCGCCAACAAGTCGTAAAGGTAGCAAAAAGTCTGGAGATAGCGCGCATATTCGCCTTAAAATTTTAGAATCGGTCTAAAAAAAACGGCAGCCGCCCCCAGGCAGCCGACGGGACGGGGCGGAGACCCGAACGGGAGACAGAGCGGGGGCGGCGGGAGGGGGAAAGAATTTTTTTTTGTAAATGTTTTGCATAATAAAAATAATGTCTATCTTTGTGGCGTAGTGAGATGGCGAAAAACAGCCCAAGCA
>CALUOW010000034.1 GCA_944322365.1 uncultured Bacteroides sp. | reverse complement strand
ATACCCGTCGTGTCCGCCTTGCTCATTTGGCTACTGGGATTCTCGCCCATCTGGATCATCATCGCGGCGGGCGTGGGCGGTTATGTTTATGGGCGAATGAAGCATCGCAAGCCATCAGACGTTAATCATTAACCATTGATCATTAGTTATGATTTTCCTTCAACTCTTCTACACTTTCTTCAAGATTGGCCTTTTCGGTTTCGGCGGGGGGTATGCCATGCTCTCGATGATTCAGGGCGAGGTGGTGACGCGCCACGAATGGCTTTCTCCGCAGGAGTTTACGGACATTGTGGCCATCAGCCAGATGACTCCCGGCCCTATCGGCATTAATTCTGCCACATATGTGGGTTATGATGCCATTGTCAATGCCGGCTATGGCATGGGGTGGGGCGTGTTTGGTTCGGCATTGGCCACGTTTGCCGTGGTGTTGCCTTCGTTCATCCTGATGCTCACCATCAGCCGCTTTTTCTTGAAATACCAGAAACATCCGGTGGTGGAATCCGTTTTCAGCGGCTTGCGGCCGGCAGTGGTGGGTTTGCTGGCATCGGCGGCCTTGGTGTTGATGAATGCGGAGAACTTCGGTTCGCCCACGGAAGACACCCGCTCGTTTGTCATCAGTTGCCTCATCTTCCTTGCGGCTTTTGTGGGGACAAGGCGATACAAGGTCAACCCCATCTTGATGATTGTGCTCTGCGGGACGGCCGGCGTATTGCTCTATTAATCAGCTACATAATGGTTCCAGCTTTTTTCATGGCCTGGAACCTTTGTATCCAGGCGGTGGATACGTCGGTTCCAGGCGGTGGATACGTCGGTTCCAGGCGGTGGATACGTCGGTTCCGGGCGGTGGATACATCGGTTCCGGGCGGTGGATACATCGGTTCCGGGCGGTGGATACATCGGTTCCAAGGCAGGGAACCGGCATGGAACGTTTTAAAAAGAATATTTTTGATATGGAAAAGAACCAAATTACTTTCGCATCGAACGTCCTCTTGCTGGACGTCACTTTTATTAATGAAACGGTGTATGGCGCCAAGCGTTTCTTGGGCGAGCGTCTGGGACGCGAACTGCCTGATACGGACTTGGTGGATTGGATGATTTGCCTAGGATTGGACGGCGGTCTGCGCGGGGGCATGAACGAAATGCAAATCCTGCTGGTGGGCGACGAAGGGGCGCACGAGCTGAAAGGATGCGTCCCTGCTGCTTTGGAAGAATTGGACGGGAAGGCTTGCCAGACCTCTTTGGGCGAGTTCTCTTTCTCCGTGGTCCCTTCGGCGGGGATAGTGTCGCGCGCGGCCTTGTTCAACGAGTTGGCGCAATTGGCCCTCGATGCGAAGGAGGTGGAGCGGTTGATGTTGGTGCCCCGCTTCCATGAATACGGGGAGGAATTGACCAAGACCTTGCACGACTTTTGCGAGGAAAAGGAATGTGACGGGGCGGACAAGGCTCTGTGTTTCTTGATGGAAGAGCCGGAGGAGCCTTTGCGTTGCCGGACGGATTTGGCGACGTATTCGCTGCTGCACATCTGGGGCGTGTCGGCCGAGGATTTGTAAATTCCGCCAAATAGCCGTACCTTTGCGCTCTCAAAAAATGTGAATAGAAAGATTAAACCGTATTCGATGACTACCAACTCAAATTTCCTTCAAGCCAAGCGGAAGAGTGTCTACGTCTCCATCTTGGCCATCTTGTTCGTGTGTCTCATGCTGGATTATGTGCCCGGCGCCTCCCCCTTTGTTTCGTGGGTCACTCCGCCCGTGGCTTTGTTTTTAGGGTTGGCGTTTGCCTTGGTGTGCGGGCAGGCGCATCCCAAGTTCAATAAGAAGATGTCCAAGTATCTCCTGCAATATTCTGTGGTGGGCTTGGGCTTCGGCATGAACTTGCACGCTTCGTTGGCTTCGGGCAAGGAAGGCATGGAGTTCACCATTCTTTCTGTCATAGGCACCTTGCTTATCGGTTGGTTCATCGGTCGTAAGTGCCTGAAGGTGGACCGCAACACTTCGTACCTCATCTCTTCCGGCACGGCCATCTGCGGAGGAAGCGCCATAGCCGCCGTGGGACCTGTGCTGAAAGCCAAGGACGAGGAAATGTCCGTGGCCTTGGGCACTATTTTCATCCTCAATGCCATCGCCCTCTTTGTCTTCCCCCTTGTCGGCCATGCGTTGGGCATGGGGCAGCACGAGTTTGGCACTTGGGCGGCCATTGCCATTCACGACACCAGTTCCGTGGTGGGAGCCGGCGCGGCCTACGGCGAAGAAGCCCTGAAGGTGGCCACCACCATCAAGCTGACCCGTGCCTTGTGGATTATCCCCTTGGCCATTGCCACGTCTTTCATCTTCAAGAGCAAGGGCAAGAAGATGTATATGCCTTGGTTCATCTTCTTCTTCGTGCTGGCCATGGTGTTCAATACCTATGTGCTGGGTCTCTCGGAGACGGGCATCCAGGTGGGTAACTTCATCAACGACTTTGCCCGCAAGATGCTGACCATTACTCTCTTTTTCATTGGCGCTTCCCTCTCGCGCGACGTGCTGAAGGCTGTGGGCGTCAAGCCCTTGGTGCAAGGCGTGTTGCTTTGGGTTGTCATTAGCGTGGCCACGCTGGCATACATTTATTTATGATAGAAGGACACGGAGACGATTTGTATAAATACGAGCGGCCTGTCAAGGTCAACTTCAGCTCGAACCTGACCAATTGGATTGATCCGGCTCCCCTCCGCACGTTCTTGAGCGAGCGGGTGGGGGAGGCGCTTTCCGTCTATCCCGAACCTTCCCCTTTCACGCTCGAAGCCCGTCTGGCCCGCCTCTTGCGCCTTTTGCCGGACAATATATGCGTTACCAGCGGAGCCACGGAGGCAATCTATCTCGTCGCCCAATCTTATGCTCGGTCGAGGAGCGCCGTCATGCAACCCACGTTCAGCGAATATGCCGACGCATGCCGCATTCATGGGCATCGGGTAAGTTCGCTTTATCAATGGCCTGCCCACGGGCATTTGCCTGCGGATGTGCGGATGGTGTGGCTTTGCAATCCCAATAACCCTACGGGAGGGGTGTGGGAGAAGGACTTTCTGTTGGCTCAAATTCAGAAGAATCCCGATGTTCTTTTCGTCATCGACCAGTCTTACGAAGCCTTCACCTTGGCTCCCCTCTTTTCGGCCCGTGAGGCTTCGGAGATGCCCAATGTCTTGTTGCTCCACTCCCTGACCAAACGCTATGCCATGCCCGGCCTACGTTTAGGATACCTGACGGGGCCGGCCTCGTTGGTGGCTCATTTGCGCACACATCGCATGCCTTGGTCGGTCAATGGGGTGGCATTGGCTGCCGGCATGTTTCTGGCAGAGCATCCGGAGGCCCTTCCTTTTGATTTGCCGGGATGCCTGGCCGAGAAAGAGCGGTTCGTGTCCCGGATCCGGGCGGCAGGCGGATGGGACGTGTGGGATTCGGACACCCATTTCTTCTTGGTTCGTCTCCGAATGGGGTGTGCCTCTGCCCTGAAGGATTACCTGATGCGCGAGCACGGGCTTCTCATCCGCGACGCTTCCAATTTCGAGGGGTTGGACAGCGCCTTTTTCCGTGTTTCCACCCAGCGGGCAGAAGATAATGACCTATTGGTAGAAGCTCTAATCCGTTGGATGGAGGACTAGACGTATGGCGTATGTGTGGCTGCTATTCCCTTTGCTTGCGGGCTGGGTGCTCGACCGGTTTTTGGGCGATCCGCCCCGGCTGCCTCATCCTGTCGTGCTCTTCGGACGTGTCATCGCCCGATGCGAACGTGTCCTCAACCGGGGGCGTGGACGCAAGCGGAAGGGAGCATTCATGGCCCTTGGTTTGGTAGGAACCACTTATCTTTTGACGTGGGCGCTTTTGTGGAGTGCCGGTAAATACGTATCTCCTTGGTTGGAAGTCTTTCTTCAGACGATACTTATCTTTTATTGTTTGGCAGGCACGACTTTGGTACGCGAAGTTCGCGGCGTGTTTTGCGCGCTCGACCGTTCTTTGGAGGCTGGACGCAAGCAGGTGGCCCGTATCGTGGGGCGCGACACGCGGAGGCTTTCCGCGCAAGAAGTGCGTACCGCTGCCTTGGAGACTTTGGCAGAGAATCTCAGTGACGGGGTCATTGCGCCTCTTTGTTGGTTCCTTTTTCTCGGCGTGCCGGGCATGATGGCTTATAAGATGGTGAATACGCTGGATAGCATGGTGGGATACCGCAACGAGCGCTATCGCCGGTTTGGGTGTTGGGCAGCCCGCATGGACGATGTGGCCAACTACGTACCTGCCCGTCTGACCGCCCTTCTGATGGCGTTGGCTTCCGGACGCTTGAGCTTGTTGAGATTCGTATTCCGTTATGGCAATCAACATGCCAGCCCCAACTCCGGTTATCCCGAATCGGCCTTGGCTGGCATTTTGGATTGCCGCTTCGGAGGGCCGCACGATTACTTCGGCGAGGAGGTGTGGAAGCCTTACATCGGCTCCCATGACCGGCTTCTAAACACAGACGACATGCGTGTGGCCGTGTCTGTCAATAGAAAGGTGGAGGTAATGATGGTGGCGTTGGTAAGCGTCCTGCTGGTATGGCTTTGAAGAAAGAGGTGGTTAGGGAAGTCTTGTATAACCATTACAGAACCATATCCACAATCTCCCCATATTCCGGTACGTATTGGAAGGCTTCTTCCGGCTTGGCATTTCCTGCATAGACTTGGGCACAGGCTATGACGCCTCCGTGGGTGAATACGGCTACTTTTTGAAAGGGACGGACGCGCAACTCGTCCATGAAGAGGGAGACCCGGCGCAACTGGTCGATGAAGGATTCGCCTCCCGTGGCTGGCACGTGCAAGTAGTCTTCATACCAAAGCTGCAAACGGGGGTCTTGGATTTCGTCATAGCGTTGCATCTCCCATGCGCCGAAGTCAAGTTCCATCAGGCGTTTGTCTCGTATGGCATCGGGATAGCCGCATGCTTCGGCCAGACGCACGCATCGGGTCAGCGGGCTGGTGTAGGCGGCATCGAAGGGAGCGTAGCGGGCAAGCCTTTGGCGAGCCGTTGCCTTTTCTTCGGGGAAGGACGCGCTCAGCGAGACATTGGTTTGCCCATAGCAGGTGCCGGGAGGCACGTCCACCGAAGTATGTCGGATGAGTATCACTTCCATAATAAAACCATTGTGCAAAGATAAAAACTCAACTCGCAAAGCAGGAACATGGCTCCGCAGCAATCGCCCGTGTATCCGCCCAATCGGCGCTTCATCCAAAGGCAGAGCAAGGCAAATGCGAACGGAGGGCACAGGCAAGCCCATGCAAGAGACGGCTCGATAATGAGCAGCGGGCACAAGGGGAGCCATCCGCCGAGGGTGCATATCGCTTCTTCTTTCAGCATTGTCTGGCTATACGTCACCTTAGCTTTGCTTTCTTCCTCCTTCCGGGCATAGGGCAGGAGATGGATAAGGTGCGAGGCGCACCATTTGGAGTAGGCATCGGCGCAGAAAGCTGTGGCACACAACACGGGGAGGGGTAGGAGGCTCATCTGTATCATCAAAAGCGAATAGAGGATAAGCCCGATGACCCCGTAAGTGCCTATGTGGGAGTCTTTCATTATGGCCAATGTCCGTTCGCGGGTTGTCCCGCCGCCGAAACCGTCGCAAAAGTCGGCCAACCCGTCTTCGTGCAGGCAGCCCGTGACGAACAGGCGGGTCGCCAGAGCCAATATCCACGCCATGGGCAGGGGAAGAATCTGGGCAAAAAGCCAGAGGGAAGCGGCCAGTAGTCCTCCTGTCAACCATCCCACCAGCGGCCAGTAGGGCACTACATGTTTGAAACATTCGGCAGGCACCGATGCTATCCGCCAAAAAGGCAGGCGGGTGAAGAAGATGAGGGCGGCAAGCAAGGTTTTCATCCGGGTGTCGTGTCGAAGGGGTCAGAAGTATTTGGTTATCTCGGCATGGGCAAAACTGTCCATCTCGTTCAGCATCCGTACGGCAGAATCCACCAAGGGAAAGGCGCAGACGGCTCCCGTGCCTTCGCCCAAGCGCAATCCCAGATTCAAGAGCGGACGGGCGTGCAGGTGGCGCAGCATTTGGCGGTGTCCGGCTTCGTCTCCGCAATGCGTAAAGATGGCGTAGGGTAATACTTCTGGATAAACCCGCGAAGCAGCCAGGATGCAACTGGTCATGATGAACCCGTCGACCAATATCGTCATTTTCAGTTCGGCGGCTTGAAGCATCGCGCCTATGGCCATCACCATCTCCAGCCCTCCGAAGTAGCGGATGAGGTCCCACGTCGATCCGTCGCCTTCATATTGGTTCAAGGCGCGTTGCAACACGTCTGTCTTGTGCCGGATGCCTTTGGCGTCAAGTCCGCTTCCGGCGCCGATGCATTGCTCCAGGGGAATGCCGGTAAAGAAGTGCATCCACAGGGCCGACGGTGAAGTGTTTCCTATGCCCATCTCGCCAAAGCTCAGCACATTGCTCCCTTCTTCGTGGCAGACGCGCACGGTTTCCGCGCCCCGTTCTATGCACGTTTCCAGTTCATCCCAAGTCAATGCGGCTTCGTGTGCGAAGTTGCGGCTTCCCCGGCGCACTTTCCGGTTGATGATGCCCCGCTCGTAGGGCAAGTCGTGGTCGACTCCCGCGTCTACGATTTTCAATGCAAAGCCATGTTGACGGCAGAGGAAGTTGATGCCGGCGCCTCCGTTCAGGAAATTCAGGATTTGTTGCCATGTCACGTCCCGGGGCGATAGGCTCACGCCTTCTTCCACGATGCCGTGGTCGGCTGCGAAGAGCACGTTTTGCGGATGCTCCAGGCTGGGTGTCAGGCTTTGTTGGATAAGGCCGATTTGCAGGGCCAATTCTTCCAGTCGTCCCAACGAGCCTTTCGGTTTGGTCAAGTTATCTATTTTTTCCTTCAGGGCAGGTCGTATCTGCTCGTCAGGCCGGGTGATGTGGAATGTCTTCATTGTTTCTGTCTTTTGTCTGTTTTGATGGTTACGGGGATGCCGGATACCATCAGGATTACTTCATTGGCTTGGGCGGCTATGTATTGGTTGACCCACCCCAGCAGGTCTGTGAACTTGCGTTGCAACTCGTTGTCCGATGTGCCGCCCATTCCTATTTCGTTGGTGACGAAGATGAATGTGGCATCTTGCCGGGTGAAGGCGTCAAACTCTTGCCGGATGGCTTCCAATGCTTGGCCGATGTCTCCTTGCAAGTCGAAAAAGAAGTTGGTGCACCACAGGGTGACGCAATCCGTCAGCACCACTCGTCCTTCTACCAAGTGGCGGCTCGGGTGTTTCTCTTCTTCGATGTTTGTCCACTCAGGTCCCCGCCGTTCCTGGTGATGCTTCACACGTTGGCGGAAATCTTCGTCCCAAATACGTGCCGTGGCCATGTATATCGGGTTTGCGGATAGGTCGAGGGCCAATTGTTCGGCATAAGTGCTTTTGCCCGAACGCGCCCCTCCGGTGATAAGGATGATATGTCTCATAAAACAACTTTTAGTTGGTTGGAAGAGCTGCCTTCGCCAAGAATCACTGGCACTGATTCCCACAATCACTGGCACTGATTCCTACAATCATTGGCATTGATTCCTACAATCATTGGCATTGATTCCTCCTCAATCATTACCTTTGATAACAGGCATTGCCTAGGCATCTGTTGTTTGGACGGCAAAGTGGCAGGCAGGTCACTATACATAATGCCCCTCTTCCGGCATGGAGTCAGAAGGGGGCTTTATGGGTATTATCTTCTCTTCAGTCGATGTAACCGGCCGGGGGGATGGACTTATCCCCCGAAGTTATCAAACATCAGGTTGGACATGGGCACGCCGAGGTCGTCCAGCATCTTCTCCACAGCTTTGGACATCGGGCCGGGGCCGCACATGTAGTATTCGATGTCTTCCGGCGCTTCGTGGTCCTTCAGGTACGTATTATAGATGACTTGGTGGACGAAGCCCGGAGTGTACTTCACGCCCGCAGCATCGGCGGCAGGATCCGGACGGTCCAAAGCGAGATGGAACGAGAAGTTGGGGAATTCTTTCTCCAAGTCGAGGAAGTCCTGGAGGTAGAACACTTCGTTCAGTGCACGCGCGCCATAGAAGTAGGACATCTTGCGATCCGTGGTGTGAAGCGTCTTTGTCATGTGCATGATTTGTGCGCGCAACGGAGCCATGCCTGCGCCGCCGCCAATCCACATCATCTCTTTCTTGGAGTCGAAGATGGGGTGGAAGTCTCCATAAGGGCCGCTCATGATGACCTTGTCGCCGGGTTTCAGCGTGAAGATGTAGCTGGATGCAATGCCCGGCATCACGTCTTGGAAGCCCACTTGCGGTTTCGGCTTGAACGGAGGAGTGGCGATGCGGACAGTCAGCATGATGCGGTCGCCCTCGGCCGGATAGTTGGCCATGGAGTAGGCGCGGATGGTAGGTTCGTCGTTGTGGCACTTCAGGCCGAAGAGACCGAACTTTTCCCATGCCGGCAGATACTCCTTGCCAATGAGGTCTTTGTCGATGTCCTTGTCATAATCCATCGAATATTTAGGTATCTTGATTTGCGCGTACGAGCCGGGAATGAAGTCCATGTGCTCGCCGGGAGGTAGGGCGACGATGAACTCTTTGATGAAGGTGGCCACGTTTTTGTTCGAGATCACTTCGCATTCCCATTCCTTGACGCCAAGCACGCTCTCCGATACCTTGATTTCCATGTCGTTTTTTACCTTTACTTGGCATCCCAAGCGCCAGTGGTCCTGCACTTGCTTGCGGCTGAAGTGGGGCGTTTCCGAGGGAAGTATTTCTCCTCCGCCTGCTAAAACTTGGCACTTGCATTGCCCGCACGAACCTTTTCCGCCACATGCAGACGAAAGGTAAACGCCATTGACGGCCAACGTATTGAGCAGTGTCGAACCCGAAGCCACATCCAGTTCCTTGTCGCCGTTGATGGTGATTTTCACGTTTCCCGACGGTACTAAGAACTTCTTGGCCACCAGCAGGATGACTACGAGCAGCAGCACCACTACGAGGAATACTGCCATGCTCGCCAATATCAGATTCATATCCATATCTTTGCTCCTTTCTTCGTTAGATGTTTAACCCAGAGAAACACATGAAAGCCATAGCCATCAGACCCACGGTGATGAACGTGATGCCCAATCCGCGCAACGGGGCAGGGACGTTGCTGTAGGCCATCTTTTCGCGCACGGCAGCCAATCCTACGATGGCCAGCATCCAGCCCAAGCCCGAACCAAGGGCATAGGATATGGCATCCGATATGCCGCCGATATACTTCGGGTCGCTCAGGTTGAGGTTGATGCGTTGCTGCATGAAGAGCGAGGCACCCATGATGGCACAGTTCACTGCGATGAGCGGCAAGAAAATACCTAACGAGGCATACAGCGAAGGGCTGAAACGCTCGACGGCCATCTCTACCAACTGCGTGATGCCGGCTATGATGGCAATGAAAAGAATGAAACTCAGGAAGCTGAGATCCACGCCTTCGATGATGGCGTCCGGACCCAGAACTTTGGTTTGGAGCAAGTAATTGACCGGCAATGTCACCACGAGCACAAAGGTCACGGCGATGCCCAGTCCTACGGCAGTTTTCACGTTCTTCGACACGGCCAAGTATGAACACATGCCCAGGAAGAAAGCGAATATCATGTTGTCCACAAAAATGGATCGTATGAGCAAGCTGAAAAAATCTTCCATTTTTCTCTTTATTACTTATTTGTTCTATTACTTATTGTCTTCCGTCTGCTCGACTTCAGGCTACTTTCTCACTTTTCTTGCAACTCTTTGTGCTTGGCACGTTGATACCATATCAGGCAAGCCACGATAATCAACGCCATCGGAGGCATCAGCATCAATCCGTTGTTGACGTAACCTGCCTCTTGGATGGGGGCATAGTTCAGGATATTGAAGCCTAACAAAGTGCCCGAACCCAGCAACTCGCGGATGAAGGCGACAATGACCAATATCTTGGCATAACCCAAGCCGTTGCCAATGCCGTCCAGAAATGATTCCCACGGCGCATTTTGCATGGCGAAGGCTTCAAGACGTCCCATCAGGATACAGTTCGTGATAATCAATCCCACGTAGACAGACAGTTGCACGCTGACATCGTAGGCGAAGGCTTTGAGCACCTCGCTTACAATCGTCACCAAGGCAGCTACCACCACCAATTGCACAATGATGCGGATGCGGTTGGGGATGGTCTTGCGCAGTAGCGAAATAACCACGTTGCTGAAGGCTGTTATGACCGTGACGGACAGCCCCATCACAATGGCTGGCTCCAACTTGGCTGTGACAGCCAAGGCTGAACAAATGCCCAATACCTGTACTGTGACAGGGTTGTTCATGCTTATCGGGGTGCTGAACACCTCCTTATTTTTCTTTGAAAATAGTTGTCCCATCTTTTTAAATCCTCCCCCATTATTTTGATTGTGATTTGTCGTTTGTCGCTGTCAGGAACGGTATATAGTTGCCCAAACAAGTCTTCAGCATTGAGCCGACGGCTACCGATGTGATGGTACCGCCTGATATGCCGTCCACTTCATGTTCAGCATTGGCTACTTTGCCGTTTTTCACTACGTCAAGCGCCACAGTGCCGTCTTTCATGGCCTTGCGTCCGGGGAACTCGCTTTGGAAATGTTCGCCTGCTATCTCGGCGCCAAGTCCCGGCGTTTCGCTGGCATGAGAAAAGTAGACACCATAGACCGTGTCTTTGTCATCGTTCAAGGCTACATAGCCCCAGATGGCACCCCATAAGCCTACGCCGTAGACGGGGAAGATGTATTTTGTCTGTCCGTCCACTTCGCAGACAAAGACGTGCAAGCGGCCTTGTTCTTTCACTTCCTTTTCATACGAAGTGGCAAACTTGCCGTCGTTTTCCGTCAGCGATCCGTCGGCTTGCATCAGCATGTCGGCCTTCACATATTTATTATATTCAGCATCAGGATCGGCCACATTGCGGATGTTCAGTGCCGCAAGGATCTGCTTCTTCGTGTCCATCTCCACGTTTTTGTTTTGCGTGTCCTTCAAGGACGAACTGACGAAGGCAAGCAGGAAAGCTACGATAACCACCATTACCGCAGCATAAAGTATTGTATAACTGTTGCTATTAGTATTCATCGTCGTATATGTGGCATTAATGGTTAGACTTGAGCGCCGTGCGTTTTTCGCGTCGGCTGATGTTGCGCTGCACGATGCAATAGTCGATGAACGGGGCAAAAATGTTCATCAGCAGGATGGCCAGCATCATGCCCTCTGGATAACCGGGGTTGAGTACACGGATAATAATGGCCATGGCGCCGATAAGAAAACCGTAGATGTATTTGCC
This sequence comes from uncultured Bacteroides sp., assembly GCA_944322365.1. Taxonomy (GTDB): domain Bacteria; phylum Bacteroidota; class Bacteroidia; order Bacteroidales; family Bacteroidaceae; genus Bacteroides. The sequence goes on along the minus strand of CALUOW010000034.1, from coordinate 6,964 downwards.
GGTCTCCGTGCGTGCCGAAGTGACGGGATCCGTAGCCATGAATACCGCGCCGAAGCAGAAGCCGCCCAGTACCAAATGTTCGTACCAAGGCATGTGTGCTACGGCTGTGTCAGGTCCTGCTACGTTGAATACCCACGCCATCAGTGCGCCACCTACGAAGACGCTGAGCATTGTCCGCCAACTGGCTACGCCTGTCCACAACAGGATGATGGCACCGATGAGGATGGCAATGACGCTTGTCTCGCCAATGGAGCCGGGGATAAGACCTGTCACCATGTCCCACGAGAAGTCGGGTGCAGCCGCGCTTGTCTTGGCGATGCCCAAGGGGGTGGCCACGGTCAAGCCGTCTACTGTTTGCCCTAAGCCGAAGATGCTGTCTGACGATACCCATACGGCGTCGCCTGACATTTTCGTCGGGTAGGCAAAGAACAGGAATGCGCGTGTCACCAACGCTACGTTGAACACATTCATGCCCGTGCCTCCGAAGACTTCTTTGGCGAAAATTACGGCAAAGGCAGTGGCGATGGCCAGCATCCATAGCGGGCAATCTACCGGCACAATCATCGGGATGAGAATGCCGCTGACGAGGAAACCTTCTTGGATTTCCTCTTTCTTCCATTGAGCCACGATGAATTCGATGCCCAAGCCTACCACGTAGGATACGATGATCTTGGGCAACACAGCCAAGAATCCGTAGCCGAACATGGCCCAAAATCCGCCTTCCGCGCCAGTGGCATGGAAATGTTGATAACCTACGTTGTACATGCCGAACAATAGGGCCGGTATCAATGCAATGACTACCAAAGACATGATGCGTTTCGAGTCGATGGAGTCATGGATGTGCGTGCCGGACTTCGACGTGGTATTGGGCACGAAAAGGAATGATTCGAACCCTTCAAATACCGAACGCAGGGCGTGATATTTGCCCCCTTCTTCGAAATTCGGCTTTATCTTGTCCAGATATTTTCTTAAAGCATTCATTTCTTGTTGAATTGATATTTAGAATTGAGATTTGAAAGTTAAGCATTTTCCGCCCGGAGCATGTCCAATCCTGCGCGTATGATGCGTTGCACTTCCACCTTGGACGAGCAGACAAATTCGCATAGGGCGAAGTCCTCGGGCGCTACCTCGTAGATGCCCAGCGCTTCCATGCGGTCGATGTCGCCCGTAATGATGGCCTTTACCAATTGTTCGGGCAGGATATCCATGGGGAAGACGCGGTCGTATTCGCCGGACATGATGAGGTGGCGTTCGCCTCCTTTGACACGTGCGTCGATGACGTATTCCTTTTGCTTGCCCTGTAGCCATGAGAAGTAGCTATGGCTGGTGCTGAATTGGTCGGTACGTGGCATGATCCATCCCAGCATCTCGTGCGTTTCGTCTCCTTCGGGGATGACGCAGAGTTGCGTGTGGAAGGCGCCCAGATAGTCATTGGGTCCTACTTGTTTGCCGGTCAATGGATTACCGCTGATGTAGCGCAGGTCTTTGTCCTTGGACACGTTGCCGGCGAATACGGGAGTCAGCAGGGCGCCCACCTTCAGTTTGGCGTAAGCCGGGTGCAGCACTTCGCTTCCCGTGATAGCCACGGTACGAGTCAAGTCGATGCGTCCCGTATTCATCAAGCGGCCAATGAAGATTACTGCTTCCGCGCCTATCGTCCAAACAGTTTCGCCTTTCACGATAGGGTCGATGTGGTTGATTTGTACGCCCACGTTACCCGCAGGATGGGGGCCGTCGAAAAGGGTGATGGTCACATTCTTGGCTTGGGTCAGAGCCGTGGACGTTTGCTTCGTGCTGATGTCCAAATAGGTTTTTGCGAGGCGAGAGAGGGCGTCAAGACCTGTTTGGAAATCTTTCTCTTGCCCTTTGAGCACGAACTCGAAATCCGGCGCAAGGGGGGCGGAGTCGAAAGCGGATACAAATATGGCGCGGGGCGTCTGCGTGGGATCGGCAATGACGTCGTAGGGGCGTTGCCGGATGTAGGCGAAGAGTCCCGAACGTAATAACAAGTCTTTCACTTCGTCGGCCGATGCTTTCAGCGGATCCATACGTCCAAATTCCTCATAGTCTTGCTCTTGGGCGGCCTCGACTACGATTTTCATCAGCTTGCGTTTGGGACCGCGCTCGACGAGCGTGACCACGCCGCTAACGGGCGACGTAAACTTCAATTCAGGGTGATTCTTGTCGATAAACAAAGGACCGCCCGCCATGACATATTCCTGCTCCTTCACGCATACTTTGGGCGTGATGCCGTTGAAGTCGTCGGGCACGAGGGCGTAGGAAGATGCTTGCTTCACATCTTTCAGCTCGCGTGAGGCTTTACCCTTCAGGTTGATGTCAAGGCCTTTGTGTAGTTTGATTACATTTGCCATGCGTTTATCTAATAATTTATGGTTTTCCTATCTGAGCGCAAAAGTAACATATTTTATTTTATTTGCGCACAAATATAACTTATTTTTTATTCCTCGACAGAAGAGTCTTCTTCGGCAAACATCGGGTCCCAGGCGGGCAACTGGATGGGTTCTTGCTGGAAGAGGCGGCGCACTTTTTCGGGGACGTACTTGGTCTCTACCACGAGGCGGAACATGTATTCGTCAAACCAGCGGTCGGTCATTATCAAATGGCCTTGGTGGCCGTAGGAGGGTCCCCAGCTGTTTTCCACCATCCATTTGACGGGTTTGCCTTCGGCGTCCAAATCCACGGCTACGAGGGTCATGGCATGGGCGGACATGCTGCTGAAGGTTTGAATGCGTTCTTTCTTGTCCATGCCGAAGTCCACGCCCATCAGCGAGCCATAGTCATAGACATCCACGTCCAGGTAGCCGCGCTTGGCATCGAGCTGGGTGACGTCGCTGCTGAAGTACATGGCCGTGCTGTCTTTCAACGAGGCAATGGCCATTTGCTTGATGTCGTCCAACGGCAGGTTGAGGTAAGTCCAGTTGCGCCCGTCATACCGGTGCCGGTCGTAGGCAATGGTGTAGGTCTTGTAATAGGGGCGCGTGGGGTCGTTCATCAGCATCACGTAGTTGGCCAGCAGGTTGGGGTCGCCGTATTTCTCGAGGAAGGTCATAGGCGTGTGGCGCTCCACTTCGACGCGCTTCCCGCTGGCGTCGCACCGCACGTAGTCGAATTCCGTGGGAGGTACGCCCAAGTTCAAGGCCAGCATCCGGTAGACGGTCTTCAGCATGTCTTCCTTTTGGCTTTCCAAGGCGGAGTGGCTGTCTCCGCGAGCAAATGACGCCCGCAAGTCGAGGGCGAACTCTTTCAGCTTCAAACCGATGAGGTTGGACATCATGCTGGTGTGGTTGCTGCTGTACGTCTCGGGCATGGCTTCTTTGGGCACCAGGCCGTATTTCCCTACGATGTCTGCCACGCCCGTAAAGGTGCCCCCGTCGCTCAACGGATGCTTCAGGAGCCACTCCACGGTTTGGTCCGTCAGAGGCTTGTCCGCCGTGTCCAGGATGCTTTGCAGGAAGAGGTTGGCTTTCTCCAGCTGGTCCCAAAAGAAGGAGTAGGCTTGCGAGAATTCAAGTCCGGGGAGGTCGTAGCGTTCGATGGCTTTGGCGCGCATCACGTTCATCCCGGTGAAGAGCCAGCACCGGCCGGACGATTGCTGGTCGGTGATGCCTTTCGAGGGGACACGTATGGAGAAGTGGGTGTCGATGCCTTTCTGGTTATCCAGGTTGAGGGTGAGCTTGCGGATGTCGTTTTGCGAGATGGCGTTGCGGATAGCCTTGTCCGAGGGCGTTTCGGTGTAGGATTGTTGAATTTCCTGGAGCATTTCGGGCGTGATGCCTCCTGCTTGTTGCTGGGCTTGCGCGTAGGTCAAGGCGGCGGCAAAGAGGGTGAGGGTAAGAATTCTTTTTTTCATTTTTCTAATTGTCATTTGTCATTTGTCATGGGTGATTTGTGGATAATTCCTGTTATCCATGTGCAAAAGTAGTACATTTTTAAAAAATTAGGAGAGAATGAAGATACTATTTCGCAAAAAAGAGTTTCCTTTGCACATATTTCTATCCGTAAGCGTATGAAACAACTTATCCCGCTCCTTATTTTCTTCTTGGTTTGCGCAACGGGGCATTTGCAGGCGCAAGAGCCGCATCGCCCGCTTCCTGCGGTTCAGGCAGACACGCTGCTTGCAGCTTCTCCGGCCGATACGTTGGTGGCAGTTCCGTCGGATACGTTGCCCCGGCCTCTGGACAAGAAAGAGCTGAGGAGGCTGCGTGTGGCCCGGCGCAATTTCCATTATAACATCCTGGGAGGACCCAGCTATTCGCCCGACTTCGGCCTGCTGGTGGGCGGAAGCGCGCTGATGACTTTCAGCCTCCAGCCTTCGGATACGGCCTTGAAACGTTCGGTGGTGCCGATGGCCATCGCCTTCATGTTCGACGGAGGCATCAACCTCTTCTCCAAACCCCAACTCTTTTTCAAAGGCGACCGCTTCCGCATCTTCGGCAAGTTCAGTTATAAGAACACGGTGGAGAACTTCTATGGCGTGGGCTATTCGACCAACCGCGACTATGTGCGGAGCGACACCACGAGCCAATACCGGTATAGCGGCGTGCAAATCAATCCGTGGTTCCTCTTCCGCCTGGGCGAGAGCAATTTCTTTGCCGGTCCCCAGATTGACATCAACTACGACCACTTCACCAAGCCCGCCAAGCACTTGCCCCTGAATCCGGATTACGTGGCGGCCGGAGGCGATGCGGGCGGATACAAGAACTTCAACGCGGGATTGGGTTTCCTCTTGACCTACGACAGCCGCGATGTGCCCTCCAATGCCTACAAGGGGATGTATCTCGATTTCCGGGGCATGATGTACCATAAGATTTTCGGGAGCGACGCGGATTTCTACCGCCTGGAGTTGGACTACCGCCAATACAAGCAAGTGGGCAACCGCAAGGTACTGGCATGGACGGCGCAGAGCAAGAACGTGTTTGGCAAGGACATCCCCCTGACGCAATACTCGTTGACCGGCACGCCCTTCGACTTGCGCGGATACTACATGGGGCAGTACAGGGACAAATCCTCGCACGTGGCGCTGGCCGAATACCGCCAGATGTTCAATACGGACAAGGAGACGTGGCTGAAGCGCATCGTCAACCACTTGGGCTTTGTCGTCTGGGGCGGATGCGGCTTCATGGGTCCCAATCCGGGCAGGATAGAAGGCGTGCTGCCCAACTACGGCGTGGGCCTGCGCATCGAGGTGCAGCCCCGCATGAACGTCCGCCTGGACCTGGGCAAGAACACGGTGAACAACCAGACGCTGTTCTACTTCAATATGACCGAGGCGTTCTGACCACGGTCGCCCGGCCACACACAAGAAAAGGCATCCGACCCCGGAAACGTTCCGGCCGTCGGATGCCTTTCTTACATGGAAGTGCGGGATGCAAGGAAGCCGCCTTATTCCAACTCTACCATGCCGCTGCCGCTCTGGTCGGGTTGCCAATCGCCGACGTCAAACGAGGTGATGTTGATTCCCTTGCGGGTCACCGTCAGGTCCAGCTCTACATACTTGCCCTCTCCGGCGGTGATGCCGTCCTCGATGTTCAGGCTGTAGCTATAAGTATTGTCCTCCCCGTCTGTCAGGGTGAAAAATTTCTCCCCTTCCTTGAACGTGGTTCCCGGCATCACCAGCGCATAATAGGTCAACGACTGATTCGTCACATAGGCTGCATACGGCCGGATGGACTGATGGGTAGTGCCTTTGTCATCCGGCGTGATGTCGCCCGTGGTCAAGTCCCACGTGCCCGTGGCAGGGATGCTGCCCAGGATGGCGGGAGTCATATCGTTGATTTGCGACAGGCCCAAACCCATATTCGGGCTCGCCGTTATGTCCAGCTTCAGCAGGCTCATCTTGTGGTCCATCGTGAGGGTGATGGCATCGTTGGTCGGCGTCACCGAAGTCTTTTGCGCCCACATGTAGTCGGCCTTGGTGTAGGAGTTGCTGCTCTGGTTGTCGGGCACGCTGACGGACAATGTGGCGGCCGCCGTGTTCTCCGACCCGGCAAAGGGATAGTAAGCCGTGATGGTGTAGCTATCCGTGCCGCTGGGCCAGTACAGGGTCTTGGTTATCCACTTGGAGTTATCGCGGGTAAACTTGATGTTGGCATATTCGCTGCCCGCCAGCGTGCTGCTGCTGACGTACACGCCCACCATGTCGTTAATTACGAAAGCGGCGTCTTCCACGCCCACCGTGGCACGGGTCTGCACGGCGGCGGGCCGGAAGTCCAGGCTGATGGGTTTCGAGAGGTCCACGCCGTGCGTCTCCTCCTCGTTGCTGCACGCCCCCAGCGCGAGGGCGGCCATGGCGCTTGCCAAGATGAAAAGATTCTTCTTCATGTTCTTTGTTCTTAATTTATGGTTAATAATTGAATGATGATCCGGCAGGGTAGGGGCGGGGCTTTTCCCCCGCCCCGGATAAACGCGTCAGGCGACGCCCGGCCTTAGCCGAACAAGTCTTCGTCGCCCTCCCCTTCGCCGCTGCCGCCTTCGTTGCCGCCGGGGGTGGTGGCCGAGCCGCCTTCACCTGTGCCGTCCAGCGTGGAGACGGACTTGATATTGGTCCACACTAGGTCGTCGCTGATGAGGGCGCGGGTCACAGTACGGCCCTTACGGGTGGACTCGGGGACGAAGCGGACGCGCGTGCCGGTGATTTGGTTGGCATTCACTTCCTTCTCGGTGTCCACGCCCTGGCCGGTGGAGACGCACGTGTAGTAGAACGTGCCCAGGCCGTCCACGTGGACGGTGCGGCCGGAGTTCATGAACGCGCCTATCACCATGCCCAGGGCCTCGATGGCGGCTTTCGCGTCGGGAGGGCTCACGGTGGTCATCATGGCTATCTGCTTGCACAGTTCGTCCATCTCTACGGGTTCACCCACGGTCACTGCCTGCGGGTGCCACTTCTTCGACAATTTCTTGTAAACAGCTTTGAATATAGGCATACGCTAAAAAGTTTAAGTTA
>CALUOW010000033.1 GCA_944322365.1 uncultured Bacteroides sp. | reverse complement strand
TCCTTGGCCAACCCCTTGAGCGAACGCGATATGGTGCTGACCTCCTCCTGGCGGTTGCCGTAGGACATGCCGCTGGCGTTCATCAACTGCAGGTAGTCGATGATGATGATCTTCACGCCATGTTCGCGCACCAAGCGGCGCGCCTTGGTGCGCAGCTCGAAGACGGAAAGCGAGGGCGTGTCATCGATGTACAAGGGCGCGTCCAGCAAGTCGCGGAGCTTGTAATCCAGTTGCTGCCACTCGTAGTCGGCCAGTTGCCCGCTCTTGATTTTCTCGCTCGGAATCTCGCAGACGTTGGAGATAAGGCGGTTGACCAGTTGCAGGTTGCTCATTTCGAGCGAAAAGAGGGCCACTGGGTTGTGATAGTTCACCGCAATGTTCTTCGCCATGGACAACACGAAAGCGGTCTTTCCCATGGCCGGACGGGCGGCGATGATGATAAGATCCGAATTTTGCCAGCCGGAGGTCATCTTGTCCAACTTGGTGAATCCGCTCTCCAAGCCGCTCAATCCGTCGGTTCGCGCGGCGGCTTTCTGTATCTGCTCGACCGCTTGCGCGATGACGGGATTGATCTGCGTGTAATCCTTCTTCATGTTTTGTTGGGAAATCTCGAAGAGCTTCCCTTCGGCCTCCTGCATGAGGTCGTCCACGTCGAGCGTCTCGTCGAAGGCTTTCGTCTGTATGTTGCTCGTGAAGGTGATGAGTTCGCGCGCCAAAGCCTTCTGCGCGATGATGCGTGCATGATATTCGATGTGCGCGGACGACGCCACCTTGCTGCTGAGTTGAGCCAGGTAGAAGGGTCCTCCCACCTCGTCCAGCTCGCCGCGCTTGCTCAGTTGCTCCTTGACGGTCAGTATGTCCACCGGCTTCTGGTTGATGGCCAAGTCGGTGATGGCCGCATAAATCAGCTGGTGTCGGTGTTCGTAGAAAGATTCCGGTTTAAGAATCTCGCTCACCAGCGAATAGGCGTCTTTTTCGATCATCAACGCTCCCAGCACCGCCTCTTCCAGTTCGGGTGCTTGAGGTTGTATGCGCCCATAGTCGGTCACGGGCTGCGGCGTCTTGCTCCTTGACGCTCGAGTTCTTCTGTTAGTGCTATTATTTTCTGCCACGGATAATAAATTTAGTCATTCCACAAAAAGGGAGGCAAAGATACGCTTTTATTCCTTCGGTTGGCAAAAAACAGCAGAGATTTATTCCGGCAACGCCTCGTCGCTCCATCCGCCTCCCAGAGCTTTGTAGACATTGACCATGGCCAACTGATGGTCGCGCAGGGCGTTGCTCAAGCCGATTTGGGCGTCGAGGTACGTACGCTGGGCGTCGAGCAAGTCCAGGTAGTCGATGGTGCCGATGACGTATTGCAATTGCGCCAGTTCGAGGGCAGACTTGGACGATTGCTCCAACTGGAGGCGGGTATCGTAGACGCGGCGCATCTTGTTGAAGGTGGCAATGGCGTCGTAGGCATCGCGGAAGGCGGCAAGGACCGCTTTCTCGTAGGCGTAGGCGGCACGCTCGAAAGCGGCGCGACGCGCCTTAAGACGGGCACGGTTCTTGCCGAAACCGAAGATGGGTTGCAACAACGAGCCGGTTATCAGATGGTAGGGCGAACGGAGAATGTCCTTAACCTCGTCGCTCTCGGCGCCCAACTGGGCGGTCAGAGTAATGGTGGGGAACATGCTGGTCAGCGCCACGCCCACCTCGGCATTGGCGGCGATGAGCGATTGCTCGGCTTGGCGCACATCGGGACGGCGCTCCAACAAAGTGCTGGGCAATCCGACAGGCAAGGTAGCAGGGAAATTGACCTCCTGCGGCAGGGGCGACCGCCGAATGCTGTGCGGATAGTCGCCAATCAGCATGGCCAGTTCGCTCTCCTTCAAGGTGATTTGCCGCTCAAGGTCAGGCACTAGGGTGACGGTGCGCGCCAACTCCACCTGCGCCTGGCGGAAGGGCACTTCGGAAGTCAGACCTCCTTTGTGGCGAATCTCTGTCAGGTGAAGGCTCTCGCGACGGGCGTCAACCGTCTGGCGCACGATGTTCAGCTCGTTGTCCAAAGCCACCAGCTCGTAATAGGCTTGCGCGACACGGGCTATCAAACTCATTTGCAAGGCGCGACGGTTTTCGATGGAAGCAAAGAAGTCGGCTTTGCTGGCATCGCGCGCCCAGCGCAGTTTGCCCCAAAGGTCAAGTTCCCACGAGGCAGTGCCTTTCAAATCAAACTGATTATCGTCATCGTAGTTATTGCCTCCGTAGTTATCGCCTTCTTTCTCGCCATAGACGCGAAGGCCGATTTGCGGAAAGAGGTTTGCCCAGTCGATGCGCTTCAGGGCAGCCTGCTCCTTGACGGTGGCGGTGGCCATCAGGAGGTCTTTGTTGTAATCCAGCATCTTGCGGATCAAACCTTGCAGGAGGGTATCGGTGTAGATCTGCTGCCAGGAATAATCCGCAATGGAGGCCGAATCCACTCCCCCGCCTTCTTGCATCAAACTAGAGGGCAACTCTAAATCGGGGCGGGTGTATTTCTTGCCTATCTGGCATCCGCCCAGCAACAAGATGACGGCCGTCATGCACAAGAGCGGGCGAGAGACATATCTTAAGATGGAAAATACTTTCATCATGCTTGCTTTCTTTGTAATTTGTTTTGCACTTTATATATCATCACGAAGAAGAAGGGTATGAGCACAATGCCCACCGTCACTGCAAATATCATGCCGAAGAAGACACCCGTGCCGATGGATTGGCGGCTAGCTGCTCCCGGTCCGCTGGCTATCACCAAGGGGAAGATGCCGAGAATGAAAGCCAAAGACGTCATCAAGATAGGACGGAAACGCAGGTGGGCGGCGTGCAACGCGGCTTTGAACACGTTGGCTCCCGCATCGGCCTCGTCTTTGGCAAACTCCACGATGAGGATGGCATTCTTCGCCGCAAGTCCCATCAACATCACAAGGCCAATCTGGAAGTACGTGTCATTCTCCATCCCGCACACCGAAATGCCCGCATAAGCGCCCAAGGCTGCTACCGGCAAGGAAAGAAGAACGGCAATGGGGATGCTCCAGCTCTCGTAGAGCGCAGCCAGGAAGAGGAACACGAAGATGAACACCAGGGCAAGGATGATGCCCGTCTGCCCACCGGCTTGCTTCTCCTGATAAGACAAGCCGCTCCACTCGACACCGATGTTGTCCGGCAGATGCGTGCGCGCCACCCGCTCGATAACTTCCATCGCCTGGCCCGAACTGTATCCCTGCGCCGCCTGTCCACGGATAACGGCGGTACTGAACATGTTGAATCGCTTGATGCTGCCAGGGCCGGTGGTATACTCCGTATTGCCCAAGGCGGTGAGCGGTATCATGTTGCCATCCGCTCCCCGCACATAGAAGAGGCTGATATTATCCCGATGCTCGCGATAAGGAGCCTCGGCTTGGAGATAGACGCGGTAGATTCGGTTGAACATGTTGAAGTCGTTGACATAAACCGAGCCTGTGTATGCCTTCATCGTGTTGAAGACATCGGCCATGGGCACGCCCAACATCTTCACCTTGTCGCGATCCACATCGAAATAGAGTTGCGGAATCTCGGCTTGGAGCGAAGAGGAAAGGTTGCTCAACTCCTTACATTGCGAGGCATAAAACATCAGAGTGTCGGCCGCTTGCACCAAGTTATCGTAGGTGGCATCGCCACGGGCCTCCAGTTGCATCTCGAAGCCGCCGGAAGTACCCAAACCGGGGATGACCGGCGGAGTGGAAATATAGAACTTGCACTCTGGATATTCGGTCAATTCGCGGCTTACGTCGGCCATGATTTCGTCGATGGTAGTATCATCGCGCTTCTCCCACTCTTTCAGGATGACAGTCAGCTGGGCACGCGCCTGGCTGGTGCCTACACGAGGGCTGGTGCCGGTGACGTTTTGCACATACTCCACGGCGGGCTGCTCCATCAGAAAGGCTATGGCACGATTAGTCACATTGCGGGTACGCTCCAACGTGGTGCCTTCGGGCATCTCCAACTCGACGGTGAAGTATCCTTGGTCCTCGGTGGGGAGGAAGCTGGTCGGTATCAACCTGTAGAGGACAAAGATAGCAATCAGCACCATGCAGAAGCCTACGCCCACCCGCTTGGGATGCTTGATGACGCCTTTGATGCCGTGCAAGTATTTGTTGTTGCCAAAGTCCAGCCAGCGGTTAATGGCGCGGAATACACGTCCTTTGGGTTTGTTGGGATCCGTCGGTTTGAGGATGAGCGAGCACATCACCGGGCTAAGCGTCAGGGCCACTACCGTAGAGAGCAACACGGAGATGGCAATGGTAACGCTGAACTGGCGATAGAGCTGGCCGGTGATGCCCGACAAGAAGCTGACGGGCACAAACACGGCCGCCAACACCATGGAAGTGGCAATCAGCGCGCTGGTCAATCCATTCATGGCCTTCTTGGTGGCTTCGTAGGGACTGAGATGTTCTTCCTCCATGATGCGTTCGACATTCTCCACCACCACGATGGCATCGTCCACCACCAAACCGATGGCCAATACCAACCCCAACAACGTCAGGATATTGAGCGAAAAGCCGAATATCAGCATGAATCCGAAAGTGCCTATCAGCGAAATGGGCACGGCTATCAGAGGGATGAGCGTGGCGCGCCAACTTTGCAAGAAAAGGAATACCACGACTATCACCAAAAAGAGGGCCTCGAACAACGTCTTATACACCTCGTGGATGGATTCGGAGATGTATTGCGTCATGTCGAAAGGTATCTCGTATTTCATGCCTTCGGGGAAGGTGCGGCTGATTTCTTCCATTGTCTCCTTCACGCGCTCGGCCACCTCCATGGCATTGGCGCCCGGCAAGAGGTAAACGCCCAGGATAGCTGCGTTGCCCCCGTTGATGCCGCTCTCGGTGTTATAGGATTGAGCTTCGAGAGAAACACGGGCCACGTCGCGCAGACGAATCATCGAACCGTCGGCATTGGCCCTGAGCACGATTTCCTCGAATTGGGCAGCGCTGGATAGTCGGCCTTGGGCAGTGATGGGGATGGTAAAGTCCAATCCCGACACCGGTTGCTGACCCAAGACGCCGGCGGCCGATTCGCGGTTTTGATCCTTCAACGCATTTTGCACGTCCTTCACGGTCAATCCATAATTGGCCAGGCGGGCGGGATCTACCCATATCTGCATGGCATAGTAGCGGCTGCCGATATTGGACACACGCCCCACGCCGGGAATACGGCGGAGAAGGTCCAATACGTTGAGGGTAGCGAAGTTGCTGAGGTAGATTTCATCAAACTTCGGGTCGTTCGAACTGAGGCAGATGGTCATCAACTGGCTGGCAGCCTGCTTCTCAATCTCAATGCCGTTTTGCACCACCTCGGCCGGCAGGCGCGATTCGGCCAGCTTGACACGGTTTTGAATTTCAACGGCCGAAAGGTCTGGGTCGGACGAGATGTCAAAAGTAATGGTGGCCGAGAAGCCTCCGGAGTTGGAGCTGTTGGATTCCATATAGAGCATCCCCGGCGTGCCGTTCAACTCTTGCTCGATGGGCGTGGCCACGGCTTGCGACACGGTCAGGGCACTGGCGCCTGGATAAGACGCGCTGATCTTCACCACCGGGGGCGTTATCTGCGGATACTGGTCGATGGGGAGCATCGTCAGCCCGATAAGTCCCACGATGACTATCAAGATGGATATGACAGCCGAAAATACGGGCCTGTCTATGAAAAAGCTGACTTTCATTCTTTCGTTTCCGTTGAGGGTTGTTTTTGGCCGGCAGCATGGGCGGCTTCTTCTTTCTCTTTCTCGGTAGAGGCGGGCCTCATCTTGATGCCGGGGGTCAGTTTATGATAGCCTTCGGTGACAATCATCTCGCCGGGGATGATGCCACGCTCCACCACGACATTGTTGCCGAACTCGGGACCTAGCTCGATGAAGCGCCGCTCGGCAATCGAATCCTTGCGCATGACAAAGACATAGGCGCCGCCTTTCTCGATAATCAGCGCTTTCTGGGGGACCACGGTGGCATTCTCGCGGACATCCAGCAACGCCTTGACCTTGGTGAACTGTCCGGGCAGGAGCACCCGGTTGGGATTGGGCATCTCGGCGCGGACGGCAAAGGTGCCCGTCTTGGGATCTACCTGCGGGTCGGCAAAGTCGACAAGTCCTTTGTAAGGATATTCGCTATTGTCGGCCAAGGTGATGGTGACATAAGGCTGCCAAGAGCGCGTGGAGTCTTTCTGGCCGATGACCACGTTGCGCTGGCGGCTCTTGAGGTAGTCGAGGGCGGTCATGCTGTAATCCACCACCACCGTGTCGCTCTTCACCACCGTGGCCAAGAGCGATTGCCCGCCGGGACCTACCAAAGCGCCGAGGTCCACATAACGCTCGCTGATGTAGCCCGAAAGCGGCGAACGCACCACGGTGTAGCCCAACTCCTGCTCGGCCTGATCCAAATCCGCCTGGCTCATGCCCATCGAGGCGATGGCCATCTCGTAAGCGGCTATGGCGTTGTCCTTATCCACTTGCGAAGCGGCATTCTGCTCGAACAGGGGAAGTGTGCGCTCCAAATCCCGGCGCGTCTTCAGCACGTTGGCCGAATCTTTGCGCAACTGCGCGCGGGCTTTGTCCGCCTTGGCGCGATATTGGCGCTGGTCGATGACAAAGAGGACTTGGTTCTTATTGACATACGTGCCTTCTTCAAACTCCATGCTCTCCAAGAAACCTTCGACGCGGGCGCGGACTTCGACAAATTGCTGGGCGCGGACACGTCCGGTGTATTCGCCATAGATTTCGACATCTTCCACTCCAACCGGCTCGACAATGACCAGCGGAAGTATCGGCTCGACATGCTTGGGCCACGTGAGGATGACGTACAAAGCAATCACTACGGCAATGAGGGCAACCATCGCGATGAGCCTCTTCTTGCGCATGTGCAGTTCCTTGCGGGTAAAAAACAGTTTCATAGAATATGCTTGTTAAATTGGTTTCGGGATTCAAGGGCAAAGATAATGCCATTTTTTGAAAAACGATTCAATAAATAAAAGAATCCCCCTATATTCAACCTCAAAAGCAAGAAAAACAATTGATCCGCCCGGACATGCCCCCTATTCAAACTGGGGAAATGCCCACTTGGCTGGGGAAAAAATCCACACCCAAAGACGTCCGCCAGACACGCCGAGAGATTGGCAACGGCTCGCCAAGAGATTGGCAACGACTCGCCGAGAACTTGTGCGCGGAAAGAGATTACATCTTTTTAACCACCCCGGCGCGCCAACCAAAGAAGAAAAACCGTATCTTTATCCACCGAAAACCAAACATTCACCCTAAAACGTAAAGATTATGGCCAAAAGAAGGACATTGAAGAAAAGCATCAACGGCATCACCTCCACCCTCTTCGCCGAGGGCGTGTTCATCAAGCTAACCCTCGCAGAAGCAGAAAGAGGGAAAGCCGACGAGGTATTGGCGGACATCCTCCACATGCAGGACGAATTTGTGTGCCGCATCAACCACACCGAACCTGGAAATGTAAAAGGATTTTATAAGAAACTCTACGAAGACTTCAACGCCGCCGTAGACTCCATCTTGGACAAAATGAGCGCGCTGAAGGGATGAAACGACAACTCTGCCAACTGCTGTACCAACGCTTACTGGGGTGGAAATCAAGATGGGAGGTGCCTATGTGCGACAAATGTGTCATCGTAGGCGCGCCGCACACCAGTAATTGGGACTTCATCTATGGCAAATTGTTCTATGGGTTGACGGGGAAGAAGGTCAATTTCCTGATGAAAAAAGAATGGTTCTTCTTCCCCCTCGGCCTCCTGTTCAAAGCCATGGGGGGCATACCCGTGGATAGGGGGCGAAACACATCGCTGACCGACCAACTGGCCGAACGCTTCCGCCGCTCCGGCCAACTGAACCTCGCCATTACCCCCGAAGCCACCCGCAAGGCCAACCCGGATTGGAAAAAAGGCTTCTACTACATTGCGCTCAAAGCCAAGGTACCCATCCTGCTCATCGGCATCGACTATCCCACAAAGACCATTGCCTGCACACGCTCCATCGTCCCCACGGGCGACTATGAGCACGACATACGGATTATCAAGCAACATTTCACCCAATTCCGTGGCAAGAAGCCGAATCAATTCGCCATATGAATCCACTGAAAATCGCCCTCTGGCAGACAGACATCGCCTGGGAAGACAAGACGATGAACCTCCAACGCCTGCGCCAACGCATTGCATCCTTGCAGGGAAAGGCCGACTTGCTTGTCATGCCCGAAACCTTCAGCACCGGATTCAGCATGCGCCCCGACGCCTTGGCCGAAAGCATTGAGGGAGAAACCATCCGCACCCTAGCCGGCTGGGCACGGGATTACGGCCTGGCCTTGGCCGGAAGCTACATCGCCTGCGAAACCGAAGCGCACGCCCCTGCCCGCCCACCTTATTATAATAGGGCCTTCTTCCTTACCCCGGAAGGCGAAGCCTACTTCTACGACAAGCGCCACCTCTTCCGCATGGGGGGCGAAGCAGATGCCTATACGCCCGGCTCGACGCGCCCCCTTGTCTGCTATCGGGGGTGGAAAATCCTCCTGCTGGTGTGCTACGACCTCCGCTTCCCCGTGTGGAGCCGCAACCGGCACAACGAATACGACCTCTTGCTCTATGTGGCCAACTGGCCTTCTTCGCGCCGGATGGTGTGGGATGCCTTGTTAAAAGCACGCGCCATCGAAAACATTTCTTATGCCTGCGGCGTTAATCGCATAGGGAAAGACTATCAAGGCACCGCCCACGACGGAGGCACCTCGGCTTATTCCTTCAAAGGAGAGCAACTGGCCCAAGTGCCCGATGGAGAAGAAGGCATCGCCACCTTTGCACTGGATGCAGACGCCCTCCAACGCTTCCGCCAACGGTTTCCCGCGTGGATGGATGCCGATGCGTTTTCCTTGGCGTAAAACTTAAGTTATGAAAACCAACCTGTTTCTTCTGGCTCTGCTCCTTATCGCAGGGCTTACCGCTTGCTCCGGCCCTCGCCAGGACATTGTGCCCTCCGCCCGCTACGCTCCCTACGTCAGCGCCTACACCGGAGGTCTCGTTTCATGTCAAGGAGTTGTCCGCGTCGAATTGGCGCAAGACCTTCCTTTAGTAGATTTAAACGAACTGGAAGACAATCCTTTCAGCTTCTCGCCCTCCCTGCGCGGCAAAGCACAGTGGGTGGATAATCGCACCATCGAATTTCTGCCCGACGAAGGAGAATTGCAGCCCGGCCAGCTCTACATAGGCACTTTCCGCCTGAGCGATTTCCTGCCGGTAGAAGACGATTTGAAAGATTTCCGCTTCTCCTTCCGCGTGCGTCCACAGAGCCATTCGATAGAAACAGAAGCTCCCCTTATCACATCGGCCGCACCGGATTATGCCTCCCTGCATGGCGAAATCCGCTTCAGCGACGTATCCACGCCAACCGATGCCGAACGCATCCTGGCCGATGCCTTCCCCCAAGCGCCTTCCCTCCACGTATCGCCAACCGGAGACCCCGCCCGATATGCCTTCACGCTGGACAGCCTTCCGCGCAAGGAAAAAGATTATACGCTAAACAATGTCTCCATACCTGCACGGGGTGCCTTCCGCTTCCTCTCCGCCCGACGAATCGGCCAACCGGAGAATGGGTTGGAAATCGTCTTTTCCTCCCCCCTGCATCCCTCCCAAGACTTGAAAGGATTGGTGGAAATCAAAGAAACGCCATCCACCGTATTTCAAATCAAAGACAACAAAATCCTAGTCTATTGGGATGAAAACGCCTCGGCCAAAACCAACCAGACACTGACCCTGAACATCCACGAAGGGGTGAAAAATTATGACGGACAAGCATTGGGCACATCGCACTCCCTATCCTTCGGCGAGTTGAATATCAAGCCGCAGGTAGAGTTGCTATCCGATGCTGCCATCCTGCCCGACTCCAAGAATCTGCTTCTTCCCTTCCGGACAGTCAACCTACAGGCCGTAGACCTCAGCGTGGTGCGCATCTTCCAAAACAATATCCTTTCCTTCTTGCAAAACAACACGCTGGAATCGGCCAACGAGTTGCGCCGCGCCGGCCGCTTGGTTTACAAACGAACACTCGACCTGACAGAAGACGCCTCGAAAGACATCCACCAGTGGAATGACTACTCCATCGACCTCTCCGGACTTATCCGCCAAGAGCCGGGCGCCATCTACCGCATCTACCTCTCCTTCCGCCAAGAATATTCGGCATATCCCTGCGGAGGAGAAACCGCCACGCGCCTCTCCGTCGCCCCGAATGAAGGAATGAAAAACATGGCGGACAACCAACCTTCCGAAGCAGAAGAAGCCGAATGGGATATCCCACAGAGCTACTTCTACTACAACGGAGGCGTAACCTACGACTGGAGCCTTTACGATTGGAAAGAGCGGGAAAATCCTTGCCACCCGTCCTATTATATGAATACGGAACTTGTGGCCGCATGCAATGTATTGGCTTCCAACTTGGGCATGCTTGTCAAAAGCAACTCGATGCACCGCCTCTGGGTGGCCGTGAACGACATACTCACCACCCGACCCGTGGAAGGAGCGGAAGTCATCGTCTATAACTTCCAACTGCAACCCATCGGCCAAGCACGCACCAATGCGGAAGGATTTGCCGAAATAGCCCCCGACGGTATCCCCTTCCTGGCGAGTGCCACGGATGGCAAACAGACTTCCTACCTGCGCATAGTGCCCGGCGAAGACCAATCCACCAGCCGCTTCGACACCGGAGGCAAGCAAGTGGAAAAGAGTTTGAAGGGCTTCATCTATGGCGAGCGGGGCGTATGGCGGCCAGGGGACACGTTGCACCTCTCGTTCATCCTGGAAGATAAGGCGCGCCGCATCCCCGACACGCATCCCGTCACCTTGGAGGTGTATAACCCGCGTGGACAATTCCACACCAAGCTCGTATCCACCCAAGGGCTGCATGGCTTCTACACGTTTCTTGTGCCTACCCGCGCAGACGACCCCACGGGCCTCTGGCAAGCCTATGCAAAAGTGGGAGGCAGTACTTTCCACAAAAGCCTGCGCATAGAGGCCGTCAAGCCAAACCGGCTCAAAGTGGATGTCAAAGTGCCTCAAAGGCTTGACCAAAGTAGCGGAAAGACAACGACTATGAATCTCGCTTGCCAATGGCTGACGGGAGCCACCGCCTCGCACCTGAAGGCCAAGACAGAAATGACCTTAACCAAAGCAAACACCCAATTTCCCGATTATCCGACTTATGTCTTCAACAATCCCGCCTCGGAGTTTGTCACCCAAAAGACCGAAATATTCGACGGGCGACTGGATGCCCAAGGGAAAGCCTCCATTCCCCTGAAATTGCCCGATGCCTCCTCTGCCCCAGGGATGCTGAATGCCACCCTCGTCACCCGCGTATTCGAGCCAGGAGGCGATGCCAGCATCCATGTGCAGGCATGTCCTTTCTCGCCTTTCAACTCTTATGTGGGCATTGACCTCCACCAACCGGAAGAGGCTTGCATCGAGACAGACAAAGACCACCGGTTTGACATCATTACCCTCAGCCCCGATGGCAAACTCACCAACCGCGACAATTTGGAGTACAAGATTTACCGCATCGACTGGAGTTGGTGGTGGGAAAACCGGCAAGAATCCTTCGGCACTTACGTGAACAACAGCTCCATTACCCCCGTGGCCGGCGGGAAACTACAAACCCGTGGAGGCAAAGCCAGCTTTACCTTCCGCGTGAATTATCCTGAATGGGGACGCTATCTGGTTTACGTCAAAGACAAAGACAGCGGACATGCCACAGGCGGCACCGTATACATCGACTGGCCGGCTTGGCGCGGACGCTCCTCCAAAGCCGACCCCAGCCACCTGAAGATGCTGACTTTCTCGCTGGATAAGAAATCCTACCAACCGGGAGACAAAGCCACCACCTTCATCCCTGCCTCGGCAGGCGGACGGGCCTTGGTGGCCATCGAAAACGGTGCCACCGTGCTGAAGCGCGAATGGATTGCCGTCCATCCGGAGGAAGACACCCGATACACCTTCGACATCACGCCGGAGATGGCTCCCAACGTCTACCTGCACGTCACCCTCCTGCAACCTCATGCCCAGACAGTGAACGACTTACCCATCCGCATGTATGGTGTCATGCCGGTGTTGGTATCCGACCCTTCTACCATACTATCTCCCCAAATAGAGATGCCGTCCGCCCTCCAGCCGGAAACCGATTTCCGCATCACCGTGAGCGAACAGAAAGGTCGCCCCATGACCTACACCTTGGCCTTGGTGGACGAAGGTTTGCTGGATTTGACCAACTTCCGTACGCCCGATCCTTGGCAGGAATTTTATGCCCGCGAAGCCTTGGGCATTTCCACTTGGGATATGTACGACCAAGTACTGGGAGCATCTGCCGGGAGTTATGCCGCCATCTTCGGCACCGGTGGCGACGAAATGCTGAAGCCCGCCGATGCCAAAGCCAACCGCTTCAACCCCGTGGTGAAGTTCATCGGACCTTTCCATATTAATAAAGGAGAAAAGAAAACCCACCTCCTGCGCCTTCCCCAATACGTCGGGTCAGTGCGCGCAATGGTCGTGGCCGGACAAGAAGGCGCTTATGGCAAAGCCGAAAAGACGGTACCCGTCCGCACTCCGTTGATGCTGCTCCCTACCTTGCCCCGCACGCTCTCCGTGGGAGAAGAAATCCAAGTGCCCGTCAATGTATTTGCCATGAAGCAAAGCGTGAAGGATGTCACCCTCACTCTCCGGACAGAAGGAGCCGGTATCTCCATAATAGGCCCTGCGCAACAATCCCTCCGCTTTGACCAGCCGGGCGACCAACTAGCCACCTTCACGCTGAAAACAGGCAACCAAACCGGCAAAGCCACTGTTCGCTTCAATGCCACGGGCAATGGACATCAGACCCAAGAAAGCATCGAGATAGACGTGCGCAACCCCCATCCGCCTGTCACTCTCAGTCAGACACGATGGATAGAAGCCGGACAAGAAGCCGAACTGACCTACGACCCCACCACGGGCGGAGAAGCCATCGCTAGGCTGGAGACCTCGCGCATCCCCTTGCCTGACTTGACGCGCCGTCTCGATTTCCTCTACGGCTATGCACACCTATGCACCGAGCAAATCACATCGAAAGCCCTGCCTTTGCTTTTCGTCCCCCTCTTTGCAGAAACAGACAAAGAAGAAAACACCCGCCGGCAAACCCACGTGCAAGAAGGCATCCGGCAACTCTACACCCGCCAATTGCCCAACGGCGGTTTCGCCTCTTGGCCAGGAAATGCCACAGCCGACGAGTGGGTCACTTCCTATGCCGGCCTCTTCCTTACCTTGGCCGTAGAGAAAGGCTATGCCGTCAATCCTGGCACATTAGACAAATGGAAACGCTTCCAACGAGCCGCCGCCCAAAACTGGCGCCTGGCCGACTATACAGACAAAGCCCTGCGTGCCCCCGTCTGCCAGCAACAAGCCTTCCGTCTCTATACGTTGGCTTTGGCAGGAGTGCCCGAAGCAGGAGCCATGAACCGAATGAAAGAACAATCCGACCTGCCAGTGCAAGCCCGCTGGCTTTTGGCTGCCGCCTATGCTTTGGCCGGCAAAGAAGATGCCGCCGGCGAGTTGGCCTTCAACCTCCCGACGGCCCCAACTTCGGACAACACTTGGGATTTGGTGTATGGCTCCCCCCTGCGCGACGAAGCTCTTGCCTTGGAGACGCTCCTCCTCATGCACCGCACGGACGAAGCCCTTGAGCAGGCCCGTCGCGTATCCGATGCCTTGAGCGGCGAATCGGCCTTCTGCACCCAATCCACCGCTTTCGCCCTGATGGCTTTGGGGCATCTCAGCGAACAAGTGTCCGGTTCGTTGCACTACACTTGGTCACTGAACGGACAAGCCCAACCTGATGTACTTTCAGCCCAAGCCATGCGCATACACTCCTTGCCTGTTGCCCGGAAAGGCGCTATCCGCATCCAAAACCTAGGCAAAGGCGTCTTGGGCATCAACCTTGTCACCCGCTTGCTGCCCATTGCAGACAACCTGCCTGCCCAATCCAACGGCCTGCGCCTGCACGTCAGTTATACGGATTTGGACGGCAAACCGCTCGACATACACAACCTGAAGCAAGGGACGGACTTCTTGGCCAACGTCAGCATAGAGAACCCGGGCACGACAGATTTGACACGCTTGGCCCTGACATACATCCTCCCCTCAGGATGGGAAATCTTCAATGAACGGCTGACTGGCACGTCATCCGGCGGCAATTGGACTTACCAAGACCTGCGCGACGACCGCATCCTGACCTACTTCGACTTGAAGCGAGGCGAGCGCAAGCAATTCAGCCTGCGCCTACAAGCCACATATGCCGGACGCTTTGTGCTGCCGGCCGTGCAATGCGAAGCCATGTACGCCCCCACCGTGCAGGCACGGACCACTGCCGGAGCAATCACGGTGACTCCATGAAAGGCCGTCTTCCCATAACTCGTCTCTCCCGTCGGCAACAAGCCGGGCTGCTCTTCTTTCTCATCCTCTGCGCAGCCTATGCTTGTTGCCTGCCCCGGACGCTCTTCCGTGCGCCCTACTCGACCGTTGTCACCGACCGCCACGGAGAATTGCTGGGGGCACGCATCGCCACGGACGGACAATGGCGTTTCCCGCCGTGCGACACCGTGCCCGACAAATATGCCCGTTGCCTCTTGGCTTTTGAAGACCGCTATTTCCCCTATCATCCCGGCGTCAATCCGTTAGCCCTGATGCGCGCCGCTTGGCAAAACCTCCGCCACGGACATGTGGTAAGCGGAGGAAGCACGCTGACCATGCAAGTCATCCGCCTCTCGCGCCAACGTCCTCGCACTTTGACGGAAAAAGCTATCGAAATTATCCTGGCCACCCGCCTCGAACTCCGTTACTCCAAACGCGAGATACTGGCCCTTTATGCCTCGCACGCTCCCTTTGGCGGCAATGTAGTAGGGTTGGAAGCTGCCGCATGGCGCTACTTTGCCCATCCCTCGTCCGAACTTTCGTGGGCCGAAGCCGCCACTTTGGCCGTCCTGCCCAACGCGCCCTCATCCATCCATCCGGGGCGAGGACGGGAAGCCCTGAAGCAGAAACGCGACCGATTGTTGCGCCGCCTCCTCCGCCAAGGAGACATTGACTCCACCGCCTGCCGCCTCGCCTTGGACGAACCTCTGCCCGATGCCCCGCACGCCCTGCCTTCCATCGCCCCGCACTTGGTGGGCCGCTTCTGCCAAGAACACCCCGGACGACGCATCGTCTCCACCCTCGACAAGACTTTGCAGCAATCCATCGAAGCGTTGGCCGAACGCCGAAGCCGCGAATTTCAACGAAGCGACATCCGCAACCTGGCCATCCTTGTCATCGACCTCCACACTAACCAAGCCGTGGCCTATTGCGGCAACACAGGCTTCGGCGGTCGCCATGCAGGCAACCAAGTGGACATCGCCACCTCGCCCCGAAGCACAGGCAGCATCCTGAAACCCTTCCTCTACTACGCCGCCTTGGACGAAGGATTGATACTGCCCCGCACCCTCCTGCCCGACGTGCCTGTCAACATCAACGGCTTTGCCCCGCAAAACTTCAACCGGCAATTCGAAGGAGCCGTGCCTGCCGACAAAGCCTTGGCACGCTCGCTCAACCTCCCCGCCGTCCACCTGCTTCAAAGCTATGGCGTGCCCAAATTCCATGACTTCCTGCGCCAAGCCGGCCTCAGCACCCTCCGGCGGCCTGCTTCGCACTACGGCCTGTCGCTCATCCTGGGCGGCGCCGAAGCCACTCTGGAAGAGGTCACCTCGCTCTACGCCAGGATGGGACGTTGCCTGCTAGGACTCCCTCAAACGCCCTTTCGGACAATCCTGACCGACAATCCTGAAAATTCTCCGGAGAAAGAAGGCTACCTTTTCCACCCCGGCGCCACATGGCAAGTGTTCGAAGCCCTGACCGAAGTGAACCGCCCCGAAGAGATTGACTGGAAATCCATCCCCTCCATGCATCCCGTAGCTTGGAAAACCGGCACCAGCTATGGCTTCCGCGACGCATGGGCCGTGGGTGTCACCCCCCGCTATGCCGTAGGCGTTTGGGCAGGCAATGCCACGGGTGAAGGCAAAGCCGGATTGACAGGAGCACGCACGGCCGGCCCCGTATTGTTCGACGTGCTGGGCCTCTTGCCCGCCTCGTCCGGATGGTTCGCCCGCCCGGAGGGGGTCTTCGTCGATGCCGAAATCTGCCCCCGGTCGGGACACCTGAAGGGACGCTTCTGCCCCGAAGCGGACACCCTGCTCATCCTCCCCGCCGGACGACGCACCGAAACCTGCCCCTACCACCACCCCGTCACGCTCAAAGCCGACGGGCGGCAACGCGTCCACGAACCATACGCAGGGACGGACGACGTGGTGCACGCCTCGTGGTTCACCCTGCCCCCCGTCTGGGAGTGGTACTACCGCCAGCATCATCCCGAATACCGTCCGTTGCCCCCATTCGAGACAGGCTCCACGACCGACGCCTTCCGCCCCCTGCAATTCATCTACCCGACGATGAACGCACGCATCACCCTGCCCCGCCAACTGGATGGCAAGCCGGGATTCCTGACTGCCGAAGTGGCGCACAGCCACCCGCAAACCACCATTTACTGGCACTTGGACGGCGAATACCTGGGAGAAACCACAGACTTCCACCGCATCGTCCTTCAACCGGCGCCGGGACGGCATTCTCTCACGGCGGTGGATGCCGAAGGAAATAGCGCGTCTGTCAGCTTCCAAACCGAGGAAGGCGGCTCCTAAAACGGCGAAAGGTATAGGAAAAAGTTTAAACGTAGGCTGCGTTTATATAAACGTAGGTTGCGTTTTTATAAACGTACGGTGCGTTTATATAAACTTAGGCTGCGTTTAAACTTTATCTAGTACATTGGCAGGTTTTCCGGCCACCTTGGCGTTTTTTCTCCACGACAACGGGATTTGTCCGGCAAACTTTCCTGCCGCAAGCATAGCACGGCCTGGCCGAAACATCTTCTCCATACCTATTATTCTATATATTCGCAACAAGAAAGATATTTTGCTATGCCTACTTTGCAATTAGACAAAAAAAACATATCTTTGCCCCCTGATTAGTTAGAAAGAGAAGAGACAAGATGGAATCATTCTACCGCACACACGCCTACCTCGTAGAGCATACCAACGCCCCCGTGCGCCGCGACCTCATGGACGAGATCGATTGGAGCGACCGGCTCATCGGCATCAAGGGCACACGCGGCGTGGGCAAAACGACTTTCCTGCTTCAATACGCCAAGGAGAAGTTCGGGACGGATCGTTCGTGCCTCTTCATCAACATGAACAACTTCTACTTTTCGGGACATGGCATCGTGGAGTTTGCCGAAGAGTTCTTACGCCGGGGCGGGAAGGTGCTGCTGATTGACCAAGTGTTCAAGCACCCGAACTGGAGCCAAGAACTGCGCCAATGCTACGACCGCTTCCCACAGTTGAAGATTGTCTTCACCGGCTCGTCCGTCATGCGCCTCAAGGAAGAGAACCCGGAGTTGTGCGATATCGTGAAGAGCTACAACCTGCGCGGCTTCTCTTTCCGCGAATACCTCAACTTGCAGACAGGCATGAAGTTCCACGCCTACACGCTGGACGAAATCATGGAGGGCCACGAACGGATAGCGCGGGGCATCCTCTCGAAAACGCGCCCGCTGGATTACTTCCAAGACTATCTGCACCACGGCTTCTACCCCTTCTTCCTGGAGAAACGCAATTTCTCGGAAAACCTCCTGAAAACCATGAACATGATGGTGGAGGTGGACATCCTGCTCATCAAGCAAATCGAGTTGAAGTATCTCTCCAAAATCAAGAAGTTGTTCTACCTCCTGGCCGTAGACGGGCCGCAAGCGCCCAACATCAGCCAACTGGCCGGAGACATACAAACCTCGCGCGCCACGGTGATGAACTACATCAAATGCCTGGCGGACGCGCGGCTTATCAACATGGTATATCCATGCGGGGAAGAATATCCCAAGAAACCTGCCACCATCATGATGCACAATCCCAACCTGATGTACTCCATCTACCCCATCCGGGTGGAAGAGCAAGACATATTGGACACATTCTTTGTCAACGCCATGTGGAAAGACCATCTGGTGAACAAAGGCGACAAGAACGTGAACTTCATGGTGGACCACGTAATGCCATTCAAGATATGCACCAACAGTTTGCGCGCCAAGAACAATCCCGGCGTCACCTACGCGGTGCATCGGGCCGAACTGGGACGGGGGAACCAAATACCCCTCTGGCTCTTCGGCTTTTTGTATTGACAAATGAAATAAGCATAAACAAAAAACAACGAGTTGTATCACTTTTATAATTCATTTAGTTATGACTAAACAGAAAAAATTCATCACCTGTGATGGCAACGAAGCTGCAGCGCA
>CALUOW010000032.1 GCA_944322365.1 uncultured Bacteroides sp. | reverse complement strand
ACGAGCAGGTGAAGCGCTTCGTCCTCTTGCCCCGTCCGTTCAGCATGGAGCAAGGCGAGCTGACCAACACGCTGAAGTTGCGCCGCGCCGTGGTGGCCGAGCATTTCAAGGATGTGATTGAAAAGCTTTATGCTGATGCAGAAGTAGAGAAACAGTCATAAAAAAGGCGATCAAGGCATAAAAAAAGAGGAGCCTTCTCGCGGTTCCTCTCTTTTTTGTCTCGTTGCAAGCAAACAAGGATTACTTGCGCAAGCCCAGCTCCTTGACAATGGCACGATAGCGTTCGATGTCGCGATCCTTCAGGTAGTCCAGCAGGGCGCGGCGCTTACCCACCAACATAGTCAGAGCTCTTTCAGTGCTATAATCTTTTCTGTTGAGCTTCAGGTGCTCAGTCAGACGGGCAATACGGTAGGAAAACAAAGCAATCTGGGACTCGGCGGAACCAGTATCAGTGTTAGACTTTCCGTACTTGCTGAAGATTTCTTGCTTTTTAGCAGCGTCTAAATACATAATGTTTAATGAATAAAATGTTAATATGTCTCTTACGGGGCGCAAAGGTACGGATTATCTTTTACTCTGCAATGCTTTCCGGAAAGATTTTCGCAAAAAGGCGAAAAGGCAAGGCTTTTTCCTTAGTTATTAAGGCAAAAACGCTATCTTTGCCTGTAGATTCAAACGAAAGGCATTATGAGCAAGAAATTCCCGATAGGCATACAGAGCTTTGAAGAGATCCGGGCAAACGATTTCTTCTATGTCGACAAGACCGACTTGATATATCAGTTGGCCACGAGGGGCAAGTATTATTTCTTGGGTCGTCCCCGCCGCTTCGGCAAAAGCCTGCTGGTCTCCACGTTGGAGGCGTATTTTCAAGGCAAAAAGGAGTTGTTCAAAGGATTGGCCATGGAGCAGTTGGAGCAGGATTGGAAAGAATACCCGGTGCTGCACCTGGACCTGAACACACAGAAGTATGACACACCGGAAGCCCTATATAACATCTTGAATACCACCTTATGTCATTGGGAAGAATTATATGGGGCCAACCCTTCGGAAACCGACGAAGGATTACGTTTTGGAGGAATCATACGGCGTGCTTGTGCCGCCACAGGCCGCCAAGTCGTCATCCTTATCGACGAATACGACAAACCTTTGCTGCAAGCCATCGGCAACGAAGCTTTGGCTGCCGAATACCGCAGCACGCTGAAAGCCTTCTACGGCGTGGTGAAGAGTTGCGATCCTTACATTCGCTTCGCCCTGCTGACGGGAGTATCCAAGTTCAGCAAGGTCAGCGTGTTCAGCGACTTGAACAATCTGCTGGACATCTCGATGGATCGCCGCTACGCCACCTTGTGCGGCATCACCGAGGAAGAAATCCACCGCACCCTTGAACCCGAACTGCACCAATTGGCCGACGCCACAGGCTTGACCTACGAGGAGACATGCCAAAAGTTGCGCGAGCGATATGACGGCTATCACTTCTGCCGCGTCTCGCCGGGGATTTACAACCCTTTCAGCTTGCTTTGCACGTTCGACAAGATGGAATTCGGCAGCTATTGGTTCGAGACTGGCACTCCCACCTTCCTGGTCGAATTGCTGAAGCGCGACCGCTACAACCTCTACCAGATGGCGCACGAGCAGACTACGGCCGACGTATTGAACAGTGTCGTGCCCGAAGCTCTCTCTTCCATCCCCGTGCTCTATCAGGCCGGCTATCTCACCTTGAAAGGCTACGACAGCCGCTTCGAACTTTACCAACTGGGCTTCCCCAACAAGGAAGTGGAAGAAGGTTTCATCAACTTTCTGCTGCCCAGCTACGCCCGGATTAATCCAGCCGAGGGACGCTTCCAAATCAGCCGCTTCGTGCAAGAAGTGGAGGCCGGGGACATCGACGCTTTCTTCCGCCGCCTGCAAAGTTTCTTTGCCGACACGCCTTATGAACTGGCGCGCGACTTGGAGTTGCACTACCAAAACATCCTGTACATTGTCTTCAAGTTGATAGGCTTCTATGTGCAAGCCGAATACCACACCTCCGAAGGGCGCATCGACTTGGTGCTGCAAACCGACCGCTATGTCTACGTCATGGAGTTCAAGCTGGACGGCACCGCCGAGGAAGCCCTGCAACAGATTGAGGACAAGCGATATGCCTTGCCTTTCGCCACGGACAAGCGGCAAGTCTTTTGCATAGGGGTTAACTTCAGCAACCGGATGCGGAACATTGAGCGGTGGCTGGTGAAATAAATGCTTGCCCGACATTGCCTTGATGCAAAGCCTGTTGGAAAAGTTGTAGGATATTTCCCGAATAACCCGTATCTTTGCGCCCGGAAATAATAGGTATTATATGCAGAACATCAGAAACATTGCCATCATCGCCCACGTGGACCATGGCAAGACGACGCTTGTAGACAAAATGCTTCTGGCCGGACACCTGTTCCGCGAGAACCAGAACGCTGGTGAATTAATGCTGGATAACAACGACCTGGAACGCGAACGAGGCATCACCATCCTCTCGAAAAACGTATCCATCACGTACAAGGGAACCAAAATCAACATCATAGACACGCCGGGACACAGCGACTTCGGCGGCGAAGTGGAGCGCGTGCTCAACATGGCAGACGGCTGCCTGCTCTTGGTGGACGCCTTCGAAGGACCCATGCCGCAGACGCGCTTCGTCCTGCAAAAAGCACTTCAAATCGGCTTGAAGCCCATTGTCGTGGTGAACAAGGTGGACAAGCCAAACTGCCGCCCCGAAGAGGTGTACGAAATGGTGTTCGATCTGATGTTCAGCCTGAACGCCACCGAAGAGCAATTGGACTTCCCCGTCATCTACGGCTCGGCTAAGAACAATTGGATGAGCACCGATTGGCAGAAGCCGACGGACAACATCACCCCCCTGCTGGACTGCATTTTGGAGAACATCCCCGCCCCGCAGCAACTTGACGGAACGCCGCAAATGCTGGTGACGTCGCTGGACTACTCGTCCTACACGGGTCGCATCGCCGTGGGGCGCGTACATCGCGGCACGCTGAAAGAAGGCATGAACGTCTCCTTGGCCAAGCGCGACGGCACTATCCTTAAAACCAAAATCAAAGAACTGCATACCTTCGAGGGCATGGGACGCAAGCGTGTGCCCGAAGTATCCTCCGGCGACATCTGCGCCTTGGTGGGCATCGACGGATTCGAGATAGGCGACACCATCTGCGACTACGAGAACCCGGAACCGCTGCCCCCCATCGCCATCGACGAGCCGACCATGAGCATGCTGTTCACCATCAACGACTCCCCCTTCTTCGGCCGCGAAGGAAAGTTTGTCACTTCGCGCCACATTCAAGACCGCTTGACGAAGGAATTGGACAAGAACCTGGCTTTGCGCGTCCGCAAGAGCGAGGAAGACGGCAAGTGGATTGTTTCCGGCCGTGGCGTGCTGCACCTCTCCGTGCTTATCGAGACCATGCGCCGCGAGGGCTATGAACTGCAAGTGGGGCAGCCGCAAGTCATCTACAAAGACATCGACGGCGTGCGTTGCGAGCCGGTGGAGGAACTGACTATCAACGTGCCCGAAGAGTATGCCAGCAAAATCATCGACATGGTGACGCGCCGCAAAGGCGACATGGTGAAGATGGAAACCGCCGGAGGCGACCGCGTGAACTTGGAATTCGACATGCCCTCGCGCGGCATCATCGGCTTGCGCACCAACGTGCTGACCGCCAGCGCCGGCGAAGCCATCATGGCCCACCGATTCAAGGAATACCAGCCTTACAAGGGCGAAATCGAACGCCGCACCAACGGCTCGATGATTGCCATGGAGACAGGCACCGCCTTTGCCTATGCCATCGACAAGTTGCAGGACCGTGGCCGCTTCTTCATCTTCCCGCAAGAGGAAGTGTATGCCGGACAAGTCGTGGGCGAGCACAGTCACGAAAACGACTTGGTGGTGAATGTCACCAAATCGAAGAAACTGACCAACATGCGCGCCAGCGGTTCGGACGAGAAAGCCCGCCTCATTCCGCCCGTGCAATTCTCGTTGGAAGAGGCGCTGGAGTACATCAAAGCCGACGAGTACGTTGAAGTAACGCCCAAGTCCATGCGTATGCGCAAGGTTATCTTGGACGAGACGGAGCGCAAGCGCGCCAACCGCAAGGACTAACCGGACAAAACGCCCCCCGCCGGCTCCTATATCAGCCGCTCGGCGGGCATATATCAGCAGCACGCCGACGATATATCGCCAGCGTGCTGTTCTTATATCCGCCCCAAGTGGCATCTTGTTCAGGACCGGCGCAAGCCCAACGAACCCCCGCCCGATATATAAAAAACGTGAAAAAGAACAGATTTATCCCGCTCAAGGCTGCATGATTCTCGACAAAACTCCGTTTCTTTGCAAACAGGAAAAGACGTTTAACTTAATAAATATAATTCTAAAGCTATGGACAAGAATTTAATCGGTCTGAACGCAGGCAAAATCTGGAACCTGCTGAACGATAATCGCGACAAGCGCGTGTGGGACATCAACGAGGTGCAAGAGGCTTCGGGGCTTTCCGTGCCCGACTTCTACGCTGCCATCGGATGGCTGGCCCGCGAGAACAAAGTGGACTTCGGCGAAGACTGGGGCACGCACTGCGGGACGGTGGGGCTGGTCGTGGAGTTTTACCATTAATTCCACGGGGCTGACCTATGCACATATCGTTGGAAACAGGGCTGCTGGTAGCGTCGCTACTCATCTTCGGCAGCATACTGATTAGCAAGACGGGATACCGCTTCGGTATCCCGACTTTGTTGATGTTCCTCATCGCCGGGATGCTTTTCGGCTGCGACGGCTTGGGCATACAATTCGACAATGCCGGCCAAGCGCAGTCCATCGGCACCATAGCCCTGAGCATCATCCTCTTCAGCGGCGGCATGGACACCAAGCTGAAGGACATCCGCCCCGTGGCATTGCCCGGCATCTCGCTCTCTACCGTGGGCGTGCTGGCCACTACCGCGCTGACGGGCTTGTTTATCTATTGGATATCCGGCTGGCAACACACCGAAATAGGATTTAGCCTGTTAGGCTCGTTGCTGTTGGCCGCCACCATGTCGTCCACCGACTCGGCTTCGGTGTTCAACATCTTGCGCACGCAACGCATCAACCTGCGCCACAACCTGCGCCCCATGCTGGAGCTGGAGAGCGGCAGCAACGACCCCATGGCCTACCTGCTGACCATTGTCCTCATCCAGTGCATCCAGTCGGGCGGCTTGCCGTGGGGAATGATTGCAGGCTCTTTGGCCCTCCAATTCATCGTAGGCGGGGTAGGGGGATTCCTGTTGGGCAAGGCCGTCGTGTGGGGCATCAACCGCATCAACCTGAAGAACGACGAGCTGTATCCCGTATTGATGATCAGCTTTGTCTTCATCATCTATTGCTCCACCTTCCTGCTGAAGGGCAACGGCTACCTGGCTGTCTACATCGCCGGCGTGGTGATAGGCAACAGCCGCTTGATACACAAGAAAGAGACAGGCACCTTCCTCAACGGCGTCACCTGGCTGCTGCAAGTAGTGATGTTCCTCATCCTGGGGCTGCTGGTCAATCCGCACGAGATGCTGGGCGTCACCGTCACGGCCATTCTTGTCAGCCTTTTCATGATGCTCGTCGCCCGTCCGCTCAGCGTATGGATCAGCCTGCTGCCTTTTGGCAACCGCATCAGCCGCAAGTCCAAGCTCTTCGTCTCGTGGGTGGGCTTGCGCGGGGCGGCGCCTATCCTCTTTGCCACCTATCCCGTGGTGGCTCAGGTCGATGGAGCCGAACAGATATTCAACATCGTCTTCTTCGTCACCCTCATCTCGCTCGTGGCGCAGGGCATGACCCTCTCGTGGGCGGCGCACAAGCTGGACCTCTGCGACCCCGTGCCGGAGAAGCAAGACTTCTTTGGCATCGAGTTTCCCGACACCATGGACAGCTCGCTGCACGAAATGCGCTGCACCAAGAAGATGCTGGCCCAGGGCGACCACATCCGCGACATCCCCTTCCCCAAAGGCGTGCTCGTGATGCTGGTGAAGCGCGACGACCGATTCCTCGTGCCCAACGGCGACTTGCAACTGAAGCCGGGCGACATCCTGCTGATGGTGGCGCAAGACGGCACGCCGCCGCCCAACCTGCACCCCGAAGAGGCGCCGGACGTTAAAGAAACGGCAAGAAACGCAAAAGGACAGTAAAAAAAACGCCGGATAGTTTGTTTTATCGAGAAAATTGCTTTACTTTGTAGGACAGATAACCTAAACCGTTGTACGAAGCAACATTTTGTTTTATGAAGTTCAATATTCAAGCTATCAAAACCAACAGCCGGAAGGTGTACGACATTCTGCTCCGTTACACCCGTTGCACATTCGGCGAGCTCGAGAACCTCTGCAACATGGCCAGCACGGACTTGTGCATGGCTATCTTGCAACTTCTGCGGGAAAAGAAAATAGAGCAGGTGAGTGAAAACCAAGGTAACGTCTATTACCGATTGGCCTTGGCAACAGCCTGACGCCCGCTGAAGGTTAGGCGAAACAAAATGGGAAAGGCTTGCATCCCGCCGGGGCCGCAAGCCTTTCTTTTGCTGGTCCAATGGTCCCTCAATCCACATACCGCGCCTTCTCCGCGTTGCGGGGCTTGGCGGCAGGCGATTCGTCCGGATAGCCGAAGCCGATGCAATACAGCAGTTCGTAGCCCTCGCTGAATCCCAGCTTTTCCAAGTAGGGAGCCGCCTCCTTGTCCGTCAGCATGAAGCGCGCGGGTCCTCCCAGGCAGCACGAGCCAATGCCCATCGACCATGCCGACAGCGCCATGTTGCCGCCCAGCAAGCCGCAGTCCACTTGCGAGAAGTCGTACTTCGTGTCGCGCGCGATGAACGCCACCGTGGGCGCGTTGCGGAACATGTTCTTGAACGTCGGGTCTTCGGCCGCCTTCGGGTTTGCCTTCTTGTACACCTCCGTCAGGCCGTTGATGTACTCCGGGTTGTCCACCACGCGCACCTCCCACGACTGCTTGTTCTGCCCGTTGGGGGCGTTGATGCCGCAGTTCAGGATGATTTGCATCGTGTCGCGGTTCACGGCCTGCGGCTTGTATTGCCGGATGCTGCGGCGCGTCATGATGTTTTCTATCACCATGTCCGACGGGCTTGGCGCGTTTGCCGCAGCCGCCTCTTCCTTCGGCGCCGACGGGGCGCAACTGCCAAAGGCGGCGCAGAGGCACAAGCCGCCCAGCAGGGTTCTGAATGTTCTCATATGTTTATTCTTGGGGTTGATTGTCCGCATCTTCGTCGTCCGACAGTCCGCCCAGGAAACCGTCCAGCAAAGCGCCTGCTTTCTCCAACGCCTCGCCTGCTTGTTCCTTGAACGCCTTGGCCGCAAACTCGCCTTGCAGCCGGGCCACTTCCTGCAGCTCTTCGGCCGTCATGTCTTGGGCTTCGTTCACCTTCTCCAGCAGTTGGCTGAACTCTTCGTTCGCCTCCGCCCATTGTTGTTCCGTGTAAGTGCCTCCTTCTTCCTGCACCTTTTCCACAAACGCCTTCAGTTCGGCCACCGGCCCTTTGGATTCGCACGAGCTTAAGAAAAACAAGCCCGCTGCCAGCAGCATGGCTGCCAAGATTGGTCTCTTCATACGCTTTCTTTTTAAAGTTGACAGTCGCAAAGATATGCCAAAAAAACGACATTTCCCATACCTCCGCCCGAAATGTCGGGCAACGGCTCCCTCCGCAGCGATTATTTGTAAGTATATTTAACCATCGCAAATTTTCCGGTTCCCCTTTTCGGACGTCTGAAATCCGCCTCCTTTCAAAGCCCTACCAAAGCCCTACCAAAGTCCTTACAAATTCCTTCCAAAGTCCTTCGCTTAGGAAGGGAGAAAATACGGCTTCGGAAGGGCCTTGTCCGGACTTGGAAAGAAACAGTTTGTAAAACAAAATGAATATTTTTCAGGTTTCTTCTCCGCGCGCGCCCGGCCTCTTCCGCCACGGTGTCCGGAGGCGTAATGAAAAACTTACAAGCGGGCTTTGGCTATAAAACCTAAAAACTCCGTAATTTTTATGCCGAATGTTTGGCTGTTGAAATAAAAATCGCTATATTTGCCCACTGCTGAAAGAACGCGAAAGTCCCTCGAAGGCTTTTCTGTTCAAATAAGTGGATGAAAAACAAGTAAACGAACAAACAAACGATTTTCTCAGATGACTTCCAGAATGTCCATATTTGCCATTCTGCCGTGCGGAGTCATTGCCCCGTGCAGCGCTCGCGTGTCGGCCGTTTGCCGGACTTCCCGTCCGGCAGAGGGTTCGCTTCGTCGTGTCCGTCTGCGGGCATCGGCGGCAGGCCGTGCCCCCTCGGCGCCGCTTGCCGCCGGCAATCCTTCGCGCCAACCGCCCTTTTGTTCTTTGAACGGCCGCCCTTCACGCCGGAATCTCCTTTGAACTATTTGCCGACGAGCATCAGAGAGTTTACAAAAACATTCGCGGAAGTCATGCTGGAAAAGTCTTAACGAGAATTTGGAATATGAGAGAAAAAGAAAAAATCGGCATCATCGGCCTGGGTTACGTGGGGTTTCCCCTAGCTTGCCTGTTCGCTTCGAAATACGAGGTGACAGGCTATGATACCAACCCGAACCGGGTGGAAGAAATCAACCGGGGAGAGGACCACACCCAGGAAGTAGACCCGGAGGACATCGCCGAGGCTTTGCGCAACGGGATGGTGTGCACCGCCGACAAAGAGAGGCTCCGCCCTTGCAATGTCTACATCGTCGCAGTTCCCACGCCGGTCAACCGGCACAACCTGCCGGACTTGGAGCCGCTGGGCAGCGCCAGCCGCGAGGTGGGCAGCGTCTTGAAGAAGGGCGACACGGTCATCTACGAATCGACGGTCTATCCGGGCTTGACGGAAGAGTTTTGCGCCCCCATCCTCGAACAAGTGTCGGGGCTGAAGGTGAACGAGGATTTCTTCCTTGGCTATTCGCCCGAGCGCGTAAATCCCGGCGACAAGGAACATCCCGTGGACAGCATCCTGAAAATCACGTCCGGTTCGACGCCCGAAGCTGCCGAGCACATCGACCGCCTTTACAATTCCGTCTTGCGCAACGGCACCTACCAAGCGCCCTCTATCAAGGTGGCCGAGGCTGCCAAGATTGTGGAGAACGCGCAGCGCGATGCCAACATTGCTTTTATGAACGAGATTGCCAAAATCATGGGCGCGTTGGGCGTGGATACCAACGACGTGCTGAAGGCGGCCAGCACCAAATGGAACTTCTTGCCCTTCAAGCCCGGATTGGTGGGCGGGCACTGTATCGGCGTGGACCCGTATTACTTGATTGAAAAAGCGCGCCTGCACGGCGTCACCCCCAACTTGCTGATGGAGACGCGCCGCATCAACGACTCGATGGGCACCTACGTGGCCGAGCGCGTGGTCTGCCTGATGAACAAAAAGGGACTGACGGCCAAGAACGCGCATATCCTTGTGCTGGGCTTCACCTTCAAGGAGAATTGCCCCGACATCCGCAACACCCGCGTGTCGGACTTGGTGGCGACCTTGCGCGAGTATACCGCCAACATAGACATCCTCGACCCGTGGGCCGACCCGGCCGAGGTGAAGCGGACATACGGCATAGACATCATTTCGGATGCGGAGATTGTCCATGCGCGCCGCTATGATGCCATCATTCTGGACGTGGCGCACGATTGCTTCAAGTCGCTCGACATCCACGCTCTTGCCAAACCGGAGAGCGTGATATACGACGTAAAGGGAGTGTTGGAGCGCAACATCGTCACCAATCGTTTGTAAGCCAAAACTGAGAATCGAGATAAAAGAAATGTGTAATTTATAAATTTTTACGATCATGAAGAAGAAGTATTTATTCTTGGCAGGCTTCGCAGCCATGGTGCTGGCAGCTTGCAGCGATGATGTCACCACGGATACCCCGACGCCTACGCCGGAGCCGGAGGTGAATGAGAATGTGGTGCCGCTCGAAATCTTTGACGGCGCTTCGCAACAAGGCCGACTCACGCTTTCTGCCGGCACGCGCGCGGCTGAGAAGTGGACGCGGTTGAAGGAAGTGGCGCAGATTGCTCCGCCCACAGCGTATGAAGACCTTGATTGGTCGGCTACGGCTGTTTTGATCCGTGGTGATCACAAGACCGGTTTTGTCACTTGGCACTCCAACAGACAGGCGAACAACCCGGCTGAAGAGTGGGGCGGTGCATTGGACTGGTTCGATATTAAAGAAAATGTTCCTACTGAATTTAATGGAGTAGGCATTAATAAGGAATTGAAGTTCAACAATCTGTTGTTGTATAATGACAGACAATTTTTCGTGTCTGCTACCAGCTATAAGACAGGGGCAACCATTGGACGTATTGGCTTTAGTGGTGCTCAGATGGGTACAACGGTAGAGTGCATTGGTTTTCCCGGTTCATCCGTAAATGCCATTGCCGCTACTAATGATGGCAAATTGATTGCAGTTTCGGGCTATGAGGGCACTTATGGCACTTTTGCTGCCGATGTAGAAGCCAAGCCTTGGGATTATGAGGTTGCTGAGAACAACAAGGGCATTGAGGTTAGAACGCCTATGTCTGAGACATTTGGTGGCAAATATGTAGTGGTGGATGGAAATAATGCTTATATCCTCCGCAATAACAATGATGAGGGAAAGATTCTTAATGTAGGATTTGGAGAGGAACTTGGATTGGAGGTACCTTTGCTGTCTGCAGAAAAATCTGCTGAAGATTATTGGATTGATGAAGACGGTGAGATACATTGGGATTTGAGTGCAGATAAGAAGAAGTACTATGGTAAGCACGTATTGGCTGTGAAAGGCAATTACGCCTATGTAGGTGCCGGACAGAATGGCTTGCGTGTTTATGACATTAACAAAGGCGGCTGCACTTGGAACAACGAGACGACAACTACAGGCGTCTTCGTAGACGATGACTTTGTATATGCCGCATCGGGCGCAGGTCTTCGTGTTTACAAATACTCGGAAGACGGCAAGTTGGAATTGTTCGCATTCCAAGTGACGGCTTATGACGGGGATGGAGAGCCGGTAAAAAACCTTGTTCCCGGTGGCGAGTACACAGACGAGAATGGAAATGAGATAGATACGACTCCCGATTTCCATTCTTGCAACTTCGTTACGGCTTACGAGGCTGATGGCATGAAGTACATTTACGTAGCCTTTGGCCAGTCGGGTGTTCGCGTCTACAAGTTGGATCCGAATGCACCGGCAGAAGACGACGCTGAATAATTGGGATAAAGCCTGACAAGGCATTCTTTTTAGTTCCTAACCTTTGGAGGGAACAGGGGCGCGGTTTGCCGCGTATCCCTTCCTCCAAAGGCTTTGATGGATCAGACAAAACATAAAAAGAAAAGAGTATGAAAAAGTTTTTATTTACAATGGGATGCGCGGCGTTGGTGCTGGCATCTTGTACGGACGATGCCTTGGAGAATGGAGGTAGCAATCCGCGACCTGATACTCCTGAAATGGATGCGAACATGATTACCTTGACGGCATTGGATCCGACTTCGCAAGCGGGGCGTATCCACATGGTGCCTCAGACACGTGGCGTAAAGAGCGAACGGCTGAATTTCGTGGCTTCGATTGACAATCCTGAAGTTTCAGGCGATGAAAGGAATTGGTCTGTCACTTCGCTCCTCATAGAAGGAAATACCTGTTTTGTGACTTGGCATTCAGATTACCAAGCAGAAGGTAGTCCGGCGAAGGTATGGGGCGGTGCCTTTGACGTATTGAATTTAACTAACATTGGTGACAAAAAAGTAGAAATAGATGTTGGACACACTTACATTACCGAGGCAGTGAAGTTCAACCACGTGTTGCGTTCCGGCGAGTATTTCTATTTGTCCGGCGGGCATTATGACAAAGGAGCTGTGATAGCGCGAATTGCGAGTGGAAATCTTGCAGCTCTCAGCGAAAATACCTATGCGTCTTGCATTGGTTTCCCCGGTACCTCTGTCAATGCAGTAGCTAAAGATGCGAACGGGCTGGTTGCCGTTTCCGGCTTTAGAGGAGGATATGGATATTTCGATGGTACATTGGAAACAAGGTTTGAATATGGCGGGGTGGATGAGAACAATCAAGACATAAAGATAGAAAAGGATGATTACGACTTCTATAACTACGATGATGAGAGCGCGAATGAGTGGATAGAAGATGTATATGGATATGACAAGGACTTTGGCGGCAAGTATGTGGCAGTGGATGAAGGAAGCTCTGCTTATGTGCTTCGCAGTTTGGGAGCAGGTGGCTTGCAGATTATCAGTGCTAAGTCCGGGGATGTTGTTGTGGAATCGGACGCTACCTTGCTTTCCAAAGAAAAACAAGCAGAAGAATACGATCCTG
Organism: uncultured Bacteroides sp.; assembly: GCA_944322365.1. GTDB lineage: Bacteria > Bacteroidota > Bacteroidia > Bacteroidales > Bacteroidaceae > Bacteroides. Next base: position 6,088 of record CALUOW010000032.1, on the reverse strand, counting down.
AGACAGGAGGTTGGGAAGAATTAAGTCCTGCCGATCATCCCGAATACTTGGGCAAGCACGTGATGGTGATTAAAGAGGGTTATGCCTATGTGGGTGCCGGCTTGTCGGGTTTGCGCGTTTATAACTTGAATGATGGTACAGAAATCACTTGGGCAGACCAGACAGATGCGCCTGAAGGTGAAACTAATTATGGTCCGAATACTACCGGTCTTTGCATAGACGGCAATTTCTTGTATGCCGCTACGGATATGGGCTTGCGCATCTACAAATTCTTGGAAGGTGGCAAATTGGAGCTTTATGCTTTCGAAGTAGAGAGCTATGATGAGACTACCGGAAAACCGACTACCAACGATGCTGCAAAGACAGATACAAAAACACGTCACTCGTGCAATTTCGTGGCTGTGCAGACCCAAGGAGATGCCAAGTATGTGTACGTGGCTTATGGCCAAAGCGGTATCCGCGTTTATAAGTTTGAACCCAATGCAGAAGCCAGTGATGGTGAATGATTAAGCTAAACATAGGTTGATTAATACACGGACTTTGGGCCGGTCTTTCCTTCGGGGAGGGCCGGCTTTTCTTTTTAGGGGCGCGGGCGGGGCAAGAGAGAGGTTGTCGGGCTTTCATTGCATCAGGGGGAGTACCAAGGCGGCGGTGTTTGGGATGCAGATGATTGTAAAATGAATAAAAAGCAACAGAATAGTACTTATTTTAGTCCGTTTGGGAGGGGTATAGGCCAGATAGTAGAATATCCGCTGATAAGCGTTTTGTTTTCTTAGTTTTTATTAATTTACTTTGCAAAGAGATTGAGGTCGTTTCGCAAGCATTTTGTCGCCTTAAGGCGCGGTTTGTGTTTAAGAATGTCAGTCGCAAGAGATTTTTGCCTTTCATTGCATGCAAGGCATTCGGAGCCGGAAAAGGCTTTGGCAAGGATTTAATCTTAAATTAATAAAACAATGTCACAGAATCGAACAGTATTCCCTGGTATCGGGCCGGATGAGAGGGACCCAAAAGGTGGTCAACGGTCTCGTAGTGGTAATTATTCTCGCGCACGCGAGGGTAGAAGTAGTGCAACTGTTTTTCCCGGCATGGAGAACGGGCAGGGACGTGGCGCAAAGCCCGTTCGCCAGACCCGCAAAGAGCGGACGAACAGGCCGTTGGTGGGCTTCCTGTTCTCGGTGTCCCGCACAGGGTTCGGCGAATATTGGCCGTTGTACATTGGGTCGAACACGATAGGGCGTTCGCCCAAATGCGATGTGGTTCTTCCGGAAGGGACGGTTTCCGAGGGCCATGCGGAGCTGGTAGTGCGCATGATGAAGAATCCGGCGAAATTGGATGCTTCTCTGTCCGACCAGCGTTCTTCGCACGGGACTATGTTGAATGGCGTAAGCGTCCCCTCGACCCAGCCGTTGGAGTGCAAGAACGGGGACGTGATTACCGTAGGCGAGAGTTATGAGTTGTATTTGATTCTTATTGATACGAAATCTTTGGGTTTGGGCTTGGCAGAGAATTTCATTGACTCCTCGGTCGACGAAACCGACGGGATGATTTTCGTAGACGTGGACGAGGATAATGTCGAAGAACGGGAGAATGAAGACTTTCCTCCCCGTTTCACCAAAGTCAAACCGGATGATTTGCCACCCACGTATGATGGTACGATAGGCGTGGACGGAGGCAATGCCAACGGACCTCGCAGAGGGGGTACGGAAATGTGGTGACCGCCTTGTAGAATCCCATTAAGTTTCGTCGCATGAACGTAAAGGTAATCAGAGACAAGAAGGATAAGGATATCCATTATGAGTATGACCCTTCGTCCCGCCCGTTGGGCGAAGGGGGCATGGGCGTGGTGTACCGTGGGTGGCAGTTTAACGAAAGCTTGGGTTCGCCGCGCGAAGTAGCCATCAAGGAATTGAAGATGGGCTTGGAGGCGCACGTGATAGAGCGTGCGCGGCGTGAGGCGAATGTGCGGCTGAAGAATGACAACTTGATTGAGATGATTGACTTCCTCGAAGTGCGGGGCAAGGACGAGTTGGGGTTGCCGGTTGTCCGCTATTATGTCATTAGCGAGTTCTTGCACGGGGTGACGTTGGAGAAGCTCTTGGAAGGCCGGGTGACGGATTATGAAGGAGTGATAATACCTTATGCGCAACAGATGCACGGACAATATTTGAGCGATCCTTATCACTTTGCCTTGAATATTATCCGCAGCTTGTTGTCGGGGTTGATGGCTTTGCACGATGCGGGATACATTCACCGGGATATCGACCCCTCTAATATCATGGTGACGTCGGACGGGCACGTCAAGTTGATAGACTTCGGCATAGCCAAGGATATCCGTGGAAAGTTTACGGACGAGTCATCTTATACGTTGGTGGGGCAGATTATCGGTAAGCCGAAGTATGCCGCGCCCGAACAGTTGCAAGGGATTATCGACGCGTTGGGCGTGCCGACAGACTTGTATTCAGTAGGCATCGTGCTGTACCAGTTGGTGGTGGGGCATGTCCCGTTCGATGGCGAGATGGCCATCGTGCTTGACATGCAACGGCATAAGAAGGTCCCGCTAGGCGAGGTGAAACAAGCTGAATTGCGCAAGGTGATCCGGAAAGCCACACAAAAGGATCGGGCGCAGCGTTACCAGAGCGCTTCCGAGTTTCGCGTGGCGGTAGATCGTTTGGTCTCTCTTCCTTATCCGGACAAGAAAGTCAATATGCTCAAGGCGGGCATCGCGGCGGCTGTGGTGGCAGTGGCAGGTTTGGCTGTTTGGTACTTTGCGCAACCGGCGTCTGCTCCGGCGAATGGCGGAGTCGCAGAGTTGGCCACGCAGCAGCGTGTGAAGAAAGGCCACTCGGAAGACGCGTCTACGGACAAAGAATTGTTCGCGCAAGCTGTCGGGTATCTGAAGCAAAAGGATACGGCCCGCCAAGGTTGGGAGTTGCTCAATCGGTTGGCGGCTTCTTCTTCTGCCGAGGTCAGTTATGCGGCTACGTTCTTGATGAGCCGGCTTTATTTCAGCAATGAAGCCGATGCGGCTGATGTCGCGGATTCAATCCGCGTGATGCAGCAAGCGTTAAGCGGCATTGTGCAGCCGGACAATCGCCATGCCCACGAGTTGCTGTTGAAAGCGGTGGAACAGAACGGGAATGATTACCGCTCGCTGTATGAGTTGGGATGCAATTACATGTCGCGCGAAAAGCGGGGCGTTGCCAAGGATTTGCAGCAGGCGGAGAGTTTCTTGCAAAAGGCGGAATCGCTGGCAGTGCAAGCGGGCGACACGGATTTCCAGAATAAGATAAGGAAGCGTTTATCTAATTTAGAATGATTGAGGACGATGGTTAAAAAGGCAATTTATCAACGTGACGGAGACCCATACATTTATCTTCATGTGATGGGAGAGTGGTATTGCTACGACCCGGCTTCAAAACCTTTGGGAAGTGGCTCGATGGGGACTGTCTACCGGGGATACCGGGTGAGGGACGGCGAACCGATGGCGGTGAAGCGCGTCATCGACGCCTATGCCAACAACCCGATGATCAGGGCGCGCGCCAAGCAAGAGGCTTCTTTGGCTTTCAGGCATCCCAACTTGATAGAGATGATAGGATATTGCGAATATGCTCCCGATACCGGGCCTATATTCCTGATAAGCAAGTATGTGAAGGGCATGCACATTGATGAATATTTGGATGGCGTCACAGATGCGTCCGAGCGTATCAGTAAAGCGTGCAATGCGGTATGCCAAGTGCTGAATGCCTTGGAGTATGTGCATTCGCGCGGAGTTATACACCGGGACATCAAGCCTTCCAACATCATGGTGGAAGAGGATTACAACGTGCGGCTGATGGACTTGGGCATTGCGCGCATGAATGACGGCAATTCCTTTTCCAAGTTGGGCTTCATCGGGACGCCACAGTATGCTGCTCCCGAACAAATCTTGCGCGAAAAGACAGGTATTGTCCAAATCAATGCTTCGACGGACATATATGCGTTGGGCATCACGTTCTATGAGTTGCTGACGGGGGAAAACCCGTTTGACAGCAAGGTAGAGGCGGATATCCTGATGCGCCAGCTCCGGGATAGCCTGCCGAACAACAAAGCTATCCCCAAACGGTTGATGCAGGTGATTTGGAAGGCGACGGAGAAAGAACAGGCTAAGCGTTATCGGAGGGCATCGGACTTCAAAGCGGCCATCCATGAGGCAATTCAGCCGCCCGTTTCTCTTTTGGCGAGAATAAAAAGTTGGTTTTCTAAGTAATATCAAAAAACAGAACATATGGATTTAGTGCAAATACCCACATCGGAAGAGTTTTCGGCGTTTGTGGAGTCCCGGATAGGCGGCCGCGCTGAGAATCAGGATTCTTATGGATGGAAAGAGACCCCGTTTGGCTTGCTGGTGACGGTGTGCGATGGCATGGGCGGCGGTCCGGGCGGAAAAATGGCATCGTCGATAGCTGTCAAAGAAATCATTGCCGGCGTTGACGAAGGAATCGAAGAAGATACTTACGGCAATATCTTGATCAAGGCTATCCGGCGGGCCAATATGGCCATCATAGAGTATGCCAACGAGAATCCGGCTTATATGGGGATGGGTTCGACGTGTACGGTCTTGCTCATCAACGAAAAGTGCGCGACCCTGGCGCATGTAGGCGATAGCCGTATTTACCAGATACGGGGCAAATCGAAGGTTTACCGGACGTTTGACCATTCCATGGTATTCGACCTAGTGAAGCAGAAAGTCATTACGGAGGAGCAAGCAAGGTTGTCCGCGCAGTCGAATGTCATTACGCGCGCTTTGGGGGCAAAGTATGATGTGGAGGTGGATTGCGTGGAGTTGCCGTATAAGGCCAAAGACCGTTTTGTGCTTTGTACGGACGGGATACACGGCGTTGTTCCGGAACCGGAGTTAATCGAAATGATATCTAACCGCGACCAAGCCTTGGGGGCGGTAACGGATAGCATAGCGACGACTATAGACGGAGAAGGACGGAATGCAGGCGGAGAGCATGATAACCTGACCATCGCTATTGTGGAGGCCAATGCGGATTCGGAGGTGAAGGCAAAAATGAATCCGCGCATGAAGCTGCTCATGTGGGTGGTGGCTGCCGTTTGCGCGCTGTGCCTCATCGGGGCAGGCATTGGGGCCATCCTCAAAGGAAACGGCCAGAAGGAAGCGGAGACGAATTCCGATGCTAGCACAGTGATACAAAAGCAGGTGAACAAGCCGGACTCAATCATAAACAAGGAGTAAAACAGATAGAAACAATAAGTGCGTATGAAAACATATTCTATTGGCCGCGATTTGAATTGCGGCATCGTAATCAATGATTCGACGGATGTCGTCAGCCGTCGCCACGCGCTCCTGAATGTGACTTCGACGGGCAAGATGACGATTATCGACCAAAGTACCAACGGTACGTATGTGAATGGCATCCGGATTTCACAGAATGTGCCGGTGCCGGTGACCCGGAAGGATACAATCTCCTTTGCCCATGTGGCGAAGCTGGATTGGTCACTGATTCCCAAGTCCAACGTCTATATGCGTTATGTTCTGTTGGGGGTTGTGGCGCTTCTGGTGGCAACAGGGGCTTTCTTCGGGATAAAGGCAATTATGGAAAGGCAGGCTTCTCCGGACGAAACGCCTGTAGTCGCCACGGACACGGTGGATTTGAACAAGGTTCGGGAAGAGATTCGTGATTCGTTGCGCCAAGCGGCCATTGCCGACTCGTTACGCCGCGATTCTATTGAGAAGGCGAAAGAAGAAGGGAAGCCCGTCCCTGTTCCCGTTCCTGATCCTGACCCTGACCCAAAACCGGACAAACCGGTTGAACCGGAAAAACCCAAGCCGGACGTAGGCTGATGCGGCCGGCATGAGAGCTCCCTTGTCCTTATGCCGACTCTACGCAAGGTGTTAATACAAACTTTTAAAAAACAGAGATATTATGCGTTTACTTAAAATAGGACGGGACCAAACGTGCGACATCGTCCTTCACAGTCAGAAAACAAGTGCCCTTCATGCAGAAATGATTCTGCTGAACAATGGGGATATTCTATTGGAAGATAAAGAAAGTACCAATGGAACCTATGTCATGAATCAGCG
>CALUOW010000031.1 GCA_944322365.1 uncultured Bacteroides sp. | reverse complement strand
CAAAGGTGGTGGAGAAGATGTGAAAAAAAACTTCACAGCCCTTGTCGTTCAAGAAAATAGTCCTATCTTTGCAGCCGATTTATTGAGTCGATATAATGTCTCACTTAATTAATTGAGTTTTAACAATTTTTTTTATTAATGGAAAATCTGAAGAATGTGGCTCCCATTGAGGACTTCAACTGGGATGCTTATGAGAACGGCGAAACGTCTTCGACGATTAGCCATGAGGACCAGGAAAAGGCGTATGACAATACGCTGAACAACGTGACGGACCGCGAAGTGGTGGACGGCACGGTGATTGCTATGAACAAGCGCGAAGTCGTGGTGAACATCGGCTACAAGTCGGACGGCATCATCCCGATGAGCGAATTCCGCTACAATCCCGATTTGAAGGTGGGCGACACGGTTGAAGTGTACATTGAGAATCAGGAAGACAAGAAGGGACAGCTCGTCCTGTCTCACCGCAAGGCGCGCGCAGCCCGTGCGTGGGAGCGTATCAACGCTGCTTTGGAAAATCAAGAAATTATCAAGGGCTATGTGAAGTGCCGCACCAAGGGTGGCATGATTGTGGACGTGTTCGGCATCGAGGCCTTCTTGCCGGGTTCGCAAATCGACGTGAAGCCCATCCGCGACTACGATGTATTCGTGGGCAAGACAATGGAATTCAAGGTGGTGAAAATCAACCAAGAGTTCAAGAATGTGGTTGTTTCGCACAAGGCTCTTATCGAGGCCGAGTTGGAGCAACAGAAGAAGGAAATCATCAGCAAACTCGAGAAGGGTCAAATCCTCGAGGGTACTGTCAAGAATATCACTTCCTACGGCGTGTTCATCGACTTGGGCGGCGTAGATGGTTTGATCCATATCACCGATTTGTCTTGGGGCCGCGTCAGCGATCCGCACGAAGTGGTGGAATTGGACCAGAAGCTGAATGTGGTGATCCTGGACTTCGACGACGAGAAGAAGCGCATCGCTTTGGGCTTGAAGCAGCTGACTCCGCATCCTTGGGATGCTTTGGATCCGAACCTCAAGGTGGGCGACCACGTGAAGGGCAAGGTGGTTGTGATGGCCGACTATGGCGCATTCCTCGAAATCGCTCCGGGCGTAGAGGGCTTGATCCACGTGTCCGAGATGTCTTGGTCGCAGCACCTCCGTTCTGCACAAGACTTCATGAAGGTGGGCGACGAGGTCGAAGCCGTTATCTTGACGTTGGATCGCGAAGAGCGTAAGATGTCGTTGGGCATCAAGCAACTGAAGCCGGATCCTTGGGAGACGATCGAAGAAAAGTATCCCGTGGGCAGCAAGCACACGGCCAAGGTGCGCAACTTCACGAACTTCGGCGTATTCGTCGAGTGCGAGGAAGGCGTGGACGGCTTGATTCACATCTCCGACTTGTCTTGGACGAAGAAGGTGAAGCATCCTTCGGAATTCACGCAAATCGGCGCCGACATCGAGGTGGTCGTGCTGGAAATCGACAAGGAGAACCGCCGCTTGAGCTTGGGCCACAAGCAGTTGGAAGAGAATCCTTGGGATGTGTTCGAGACGGTCTTCACGGTAGGTTCCGTTCACGAAGGCACGATTGTCGAGCTGCTGGACAAGGGTGCTGTGATTGCCCTGCCTTATGGCGTGGAAGGCTTCGCTACCCCGAAGCATCTCGTCAAGGAAGATGGCTCCCAAGCCCAGTTGGAAGAAAAGTTGCCGTTCAAGGTGCTGGAGTTCAATAAGGAAGCCAAGCGCATCATCTTGTCGCACAGCCGTGTGTTCGAAGATGCTGCCAAGGCTGAGGAAAGAGCCGAGAAGAAAGCTGCCAAGAAGGTGAGCGCCAAGAAGGATAAGGAAGAAATCCCGGTAATCCAAAACCAGGCTGCTTCTACCACGTTGGGCGACATCAGCGCTTTGGCTGCCCTGAAAGAGCAGATGGAAGCCGAGAAGAAGAGCAAGTAAATAATAACTTCTTCATAAGATTTGTTGGAGGGGCATCCGTGGAAACGCGGGTGCCTTTCTTTTTCCCTTCTTTTTTCTGGGGGAAACCGGAGATTTTGTGGGCGCGGATTTGCGTAATTGGGGTAATTTGCGTTTCTTTGTGGGGTTATGGAGAAATTCGAGTTACATATACTTGGGTGCGGCTCTGCGTTGCCGACCACGCGCCATTTCCCGACATCGCAAGTGTTGAACGTGCGGGACAAGCTCTTCATGATAGATTGCGGCGAAGGAGCGCAGTTGCAGTTCCGCAGGGCTCGTTTGAAGTTCTCGCGCCTGAACCATATTTTCATCTCGCACCTGCATGGCGACCATTGTTTCGGGTTGTGGGGGTTGATTTCTACGCTTAATTTGCTGGGAAGGACGGCGGAGTTGCACATCCATTCCCCTCGCGGGTTGGAAGAGCTGATGCGCCCTACGCTGGCTTTCTTTAACCGGCAGATGACTTACGAGGTGTTGTTTCATGAGTTTGAAGCAGACGCGCCGGCGGTGGTTTACGAGGATCGTTCGCTGACGGTGACAACTTTGCCTTTGCGGCACCGCATCCCTTGTTGCGGTTTTCTTTTTGCCGAGAAGCCGGGGCTGAATCACATTGTCCGCGAGATGGTGGACTTCTATGGCGTGCCGGTGTATGAACTGAACCGCATCAAGAACGGGGCGGATTATGTGACGCCCGAAGGGAAAGTGGTGCCCAACCATGTGCTGACCCGTCCGGCAGACCCTCCGCGCAGGTATGCTTATTGTTCGGACACCGTTTGTTTGCCGGGCCTGTCAGAATCGTTGCAAGGGGTGGATTTGTTGTTTCATGAAGCTACTTTTGCCACGGACAATCTGGTTCGGGCGCGGGAGACTTTCCATACCACGGCTGCGCAAGCGGCAGAGTTGGCCCGTTCGGCCGGCGCGAAGAGGCTGCTGATAGGGCATTTCTCGGCGCGCTACGAGGACGAATCGGTATTCTTGCAAGAGGCGCAAGAGATATTTCCGGCGGCGCAACTGGCCAAAGAAATGCTTTGCGTCTCCTTGTAGTGCATCTAAATATTTAATTGTCATCTTGATTGTATATGAATTCTTCTTATAATGAAAGCGAAGTGTTGGCTCTTTTGCAAAGGCAGGACACGCAACGGAAAGGATTTGAGATGGTTGTGGCGCAGTATAGCGAGCAACTGTATTGGCAAATCCGCCGGATGGTGCTCTCGCACGAGGATGCCAACGACTTGCTTCAGAATACTTTCATCAAGGCGTGGACGAGCATTGATTATTTCCGGGGGGAGGCGAAACTTTCCACCTGGCTCTACCGCATTGCTTTGAATGAATGCCTGACTTTCTTGAACAAGCAGCGGGCGGAGGCCAAAGTATCGTTGGACGACCCGGACGCCGATGCGTTGCAGAAGTTGGAGGGCGATGCTTATTTCTCGGGCGACAGGGCGCAGATGCTGTTGCAGAAAGCTTTGCTGACATTGCCCGAAAAGCAGCGGATGGTGTTCAACCTGAAGTATTACCAAGAGATGAAGTACGAGGAGATGTCGGAAATATTCGGGACTTCGGTGGGTGCTTTGAAAGCCTCGTATCACCATGCCGTGAAGAAAATAGAGAAATTTTTGGAAGAAGCGCTTTAAACCTTTGGCGCAAACCTGCGTCTAAACCAAACAGAGAAAGGAGGAACAATTATGATGGAAGACAATTTGCTGAAAAAGATAGGGACGGAAAATCCTTTCCGGGTTCCTGAAGGCTATTTCGAGCGTTTTGCTTCAGATGTGATGGACCGCCTTCCCGAGAAGGAAAAAGTGGAAGTCGCCCGCAAGCCGACAGCATGGGAGAAGATACGCCCCTTGCTCTATATGGCGGCTATGTTCGTGGGCGCCATGCTGATTATCCGTGTAGCGTCGTCGCATTACGCGCCGGGGGCAGGCGATGCCTTCGACGAGGAAGTGGACTTGGAAATGGAGTACATCGACATGGCTATGGAGAATTCCATGTTGGACGATTATTCCCTTTACGTCTATTTGACAGACGAAGAGGAGTGAAATTTTTAATTTATCCGGATTTGAGACAATGAAGAAATTGCTTGTGATGCTGGTGATGGCGTGGGGATTCATCCCGTTGCTGGGCGCGACGGAAGGATGCCATCAGCGTTTGACCAAAGATGAATTCCGTGCCAAACAGAAAGCCTATATTATGGAGAAAGCCGGGCTGACGGCAGAGGAGTCGGAAGTCTTTTTCCCCTTGTATTTTGAGTTGCAGGACAAAAAGCAACAAGTGAATGACGAGGCGTGGAAGTTGATGCGCGAGGGACAGCAGGAGAATGTGAGCGAAGAGCGCTACGAGGAAATCATGGAGCGCATGTACGATGCCCGCATTTCGGCCGCCCAATTGGAAAAGACTTATTTCGACAAGTTCAAAGAGATACTCTCTTGCAAGAAGATATACCGGGTGCAAAGGGCGGAGATGCGATTCCATCGCGACTTGCTGAAGGGTATGCGCGGCAAGGGAGCGCCGAAAAAAAAGAAATAACTTCCATTGTACGCTGGAGAGAGCACGCGGATTATACCCCGGAAGAATGAAGGATGCGCGCGTAAACGCAAGAGACATCCTTCGTTCTTCCTTTTTTTATTTCTTATTTGGCTTCTTCTTCTTGCTTGGCTTTTTCCCAAAGTTTGTCCATTTCGGCCAGTGAAAGGTCGTGCAGGTCTTTGCCTTCTTGGATGGTGTGTGCCTCTACGTAGTTGAAGCGGCGGATAAATTTTTGGTTAGTGCGCTCCAAGGCGTTGTCCGGATTGATTTTGTAGAGGCGGGCAGCGTTGACAAGACTGAAGAGCACGTCGCCAAACTCGGCTTCGGCTTTGTCTTTGTCCATGTGCGCCACTTCGGTTTGAAATTCGCGGATTTCTTCCTTTACTTTGTCCCACACTTGTTCGCGCTCTTCCCAGTCGAAGCCCACGTTGCGTGCCTTGTCTTGGATGCGGTAGGCTTTGATGAGCGAGGGCAGGGCAGAGGGCACGCCGCTCAGCACGGTCTTGTTGCCGCCTTTTTCCTTCAGTTTCAGTTGTTCCCAGTTTTCGGCCACTTGTCCGGCGGTTTCGGCTTTGGCATCGCCGAAGACGTGCGGGTGGCGGAAGATGAGCTTCTCGCACAGGCGGTCGCAGACATCTTTGATATCGAAGTCGCCCGTCTCGCTGCCTATCTTGGCGTAGAATGCCACGTGCAGCAATACGTCGCCCAATTCCTTGCAGATGTCCGTTTTGTCGTCGCGCACCAAGGCGTCGCACAGTTCGTAGGTCTCTTCTATCGTGTTGGGTCGCAGGCTTTCGTTGGTTTGCTTGCGGTCCCAAGGGCATTTCTCGCGCAGTTCGTCGAGGATGTCGAGGAAGCGCCCGAAGGCTTCCATTTGTTCTTGTCGGGTGTGTCGCATATCTTCTTATTGTTTAATCGCGTGCAAATGTACGGAGAAATTTGTTTGTTTGGAAATAAGTATCCCATCATTCATTCAATCAGCCGAGTCAGCTCTTCTTGGGTGAGCGATTGCAAATATTCGTTTTCATATTTCTTGTTTTATATTTCTGATTCATAGTCATCGCCCATCCGCCATGCGCCGTTTGAAATAAACCATGTCCTTCAGCGCCTTGCCGTCTTCTATAATCGGGTGGTCATAATTCTTTAAGAAAAAGCCGGGTACGGTATGCGAATAGGCGAAGCCGCAATTTTGGTAGAAAGAGACAGTCTGCCTGCTGTCGCCTGTGCCGGCAAGCAAGGTGTGAAACCGGTGCTTGTAATGTTCGCACAGATGCGCTATCATTCTTCGGCCATGACCTTTCCGTTGAAAGTGGGGGTGGACTGCCAGGTTCTTCAACTCCAATGTGCCGTCCCCCTCGTCCGTCACCACGGCTACGGCTATGGGCGTTGCGGTCTGGTCCTGCATGACGAACATTTCGCCTCGATCCAAGTATCTGTCAATCATGGATTCCTGTTCGTCCCCGATGAGCAAGAGGGGCAAATAAAGTTTCTTGCCGGTTGTGACGGGTAGGATCCGGATTGGGTTTGCCTCCGATTCTTGCCCGGTGTATTCGGTAAGCCGTTTGGCGGCCTGCCTGCATGTATTTTCCTTCATGTCGGTATGATTTGCTGATAAGTCGTTGCAAAGATAGTGTTTCTGCCTAGTAATATTTGCCAAGGCCGTAGGAAAAGTTCAAACTTAGGCTGCGTTTATATAAACTTAGGTTGCGTTTATATAAACGTACGGTGCGTTTTTATAAACTTAGCCTAAGTTTAAACTTTCCGAGCGTGCTTCAGCGTTTTTTCCCTGCGGATTGCCCGCTTTTTTCATAGGCAATCAGCAATCCCACGACTTGCGAATAGCTCTTTTGTCCTCCGTCCACGCGGTTGCCGCGCAGGTAGAGTTCGTAGAGTTTGCTTTGCACGTCGCCAATCAGCCGGTTGTATTTTCCTGTCCAATAGGTTTGGTCTTCGCGGGCCAAGGCGAGTATTTCGGGGCGGATGTCGCGGCAGAGGGCGGCGTAGGCTTCTTTGTCCATCAGCCGGTAGGCATTGTTCAGCACATGGGGCAATACGGACAGGTAGCCGCTGAAGCGGATGGCCTCTACTTGCGAGCGTGTGCATACTTGGTAGGCATAGAAGTTGGCTTCTCCTTCGTTGGCGATGCCTAGCAGGTGGGAGAGCTCGTGGGCGTAGGTGGCGGGATATTCGGATGCCGGCACATCGCCGTTCACGGTGAACTCGCAGAAGAAAGGTCCCATGCTGCCTTTGACGCCCACCATGGATGCCAAGGGCGAAAAGAGCATGGTCTTTGCCCGTGGCCGGTCGTTGAATGGGGCGTGGATGCCCAATCCCTGGGCTATCTGCCGGTATCCTTCCACTACCTCGGCGCGTAGCGTGTCGGGGGATACGGCATATTGCGGGGAGTAGGCATCGTTCAGACGCTTGATATACCGGCGGGTGAAATCATGGAAGTCTTTTTCGGTGTAAGCGATGGGGGAGATGCCTGTCCGCTGGTAAAAGCCGGATTGCGCATAGTTCAGTCCCCAAGCGGCGTAGAACCAGGCGTAGACCCAAACCAGGTATTCGGCGGAGCCAAGCAAACCGGCGCGCCATTTTTTCTTTTTCCGGTAGCGGGCATAGAAGGGATAGGCTAATACTCCTGCAATGCTGAGCGCAATGAACAAGTCGCCCACTGCGAAAGGAAGCAGGCCGGAGAGACAGGACAAAGGGCGGGCTATGAGCGGGTAGACATGCCGGGCGTAGACGTCGCCCCATCCTGGCATGGCTTGGGCGAGGATGACCGCTGCCAGCAGGAGGAACAAAAAGATGAGCCGCAAGACGCGGCTCATCGGTATGCGTGCGGGCGCTTTCATTTATTGGGGGCCTATTTCTTTCAACATTTCCTGTACGGCGGCTTCCAGTTGGAGGTCGCGGCCTTGCAGTTGCGTTTCGGGCGTGTTATAGACCTCGATGTCGGGCATGAGTTGTTGATTCTCCAAGTAGCGGCCTTGCATGTCTTTGACGCCTACTTGCGGGATGCCGAAGACGAGCGTGGGATCCAGTTGCGTTTCCCACCACACGGCGGTCATGGTTCCAGGGACGGGCGCGCCGATAAGTTTGCCGATGCCCAGCGTCTTGTAGACATGGGGGAAGCCGTGGGCGTTGGAGTAGTTGTCTTCGCAAATTAGCACGCACGAAGGCTTCAGCCAACGGTTGGTGGGGTCGCTGGCCACGTATTGCCCGCGCGGCTCGAAGCGTTGGTACTCTTTGCCGCTCAGCAGGTAGGCCAGGTCTTCGTGCAGCCAGCCGCCTCCGTTGTGGCGTGTGTCCACGATGACGGCTTCCTTGTTGCGATAGCGTCCCAACAAGTCGGAGTAGGTCTCGCGGAAGCTCTGGCTATCCATGCCCTTGACGTGCACGTAGCCGATGCGGCCGCCGGAGAGGCTGTCCACCAAGTGGCGGCACCGCTCCACCCAACGCTTGTATAGCAGTTCGGATTGCCTGCCTTGCGAGATGGGTTTGATTTCCTCCTCGAACCGTTGTCCGCTGCGCGGGTCATAGACGGAAAGGCGTGTCCGTTTGCCGGTCTTGCCCGCCAGCAGCGGATAATAGTCGGCATCTGCATCGATGGGTTGACCGTCAATCTGCTCGATGATGCAGCCGGCCGTAATCCGCGTGTCGGCTTTGGTCAGCGGGCCTTGTGGCAGGATTTCGGCAATCCGCAGGCCCTGTCCGTCGTAGTGGTTGTCGAAGAAAGCGCCCAGCGCTGCCGTGGCCGGCGCCGTGAGGGCGGCATAGTAGCGTGCCCCGGTGTGCGAGCCGTTCAGTTCGCCCAGCAATTCGGACAACATCTCTTGGAAGTCGTAATTGTTGTTGATGTGGGGCAAGAAGCGGGCATAGGCTTCGTGGTAGCCCTTCCAGTCGATGCCGTGCAGGTCGGGGTCATAGAATTTGTCTTGCACTTGTCGCCATACGTGTTCGAAGATGTAAGCGCGCTCCTCGGCAGGGCGATAGTTGAAGTCGGCAGCGAAATTGATGTTTTCCGTTTTTCCACCTTTGACGTCCAGTTTCTTTAGTCTTCCGCCGGAGATGAGGAAGAGGGTTTCTCCCTTGCGGTCGGTATACAAGGAGCCGTATCCTACGTTCTTGATAATCAGTTTAGTGGTATTCTCGCGGAAGTCGCGCTCCCACAGGTCGAATCCGCCTTCGAAGGCGGCACAGTAATACAACTTGTCGCCTTTGGGAGTCAGCACTGCGTCGCCCAAGCGGGAGGAGTGGATGGTCAGGCGGCGGATGCGATCCTTGCGGTTGGCCAAGTCAAAGGTTAGCGGAGACACGGTCTCCTCTTCGGATTGGTCGGCTTTTTCTTCTTTCTTCCCTTTTTTCTCCTTGGATTCTTCTGTTTTCTCTTCTTTCTCCTTGTCTTCCATCAAGGCGTATTCTTCTTTTGACAGGTTGAAGCGGTCGTAGGCTTCGTCGTCAAAGAACATGATGTAAACGTCATACTCCGAGCCTTGTCCGCCGTGGGTGCGGTATCCGGCGCGGTCGGACGACCAAATCATAGCCCTTCCGTCCAGCACCCATTTGGGATTGCCATCGGTGTAGCCGCTTTCGGTCAAGTCGGTTTTCTCGCCGCTTCCGTCGGCTTTTACCAACACGATGTCCGGGCTTTGCCAGCCGCCCACGCCGATGTAGTTCATCAGGAACCATTTTCCGTCGGGCGACCATTGGTAGTTTTGGTCGCCGTCGGCATAAGAATAGTTGTATTTCCCTTCCAACACAGTGCGCACTTTGCGTGTTTTCAGGTTGATAACGCGCAAAGTCGTGCGATTCTCCAGGAAAGCCACTTCCTTGCCATCCGGCGAGAAGGTAGGTTGGAAGGAGGGGACGGACGAGGTGACTAGCGGTTCTTCTTCCACTTCGGCAGCGTAGGTGAACAGCTTGTCTTCATCGCGCACCAGGCGGCTCAGGTAGATGCCCCAAACGCCGTTGCGTTCGGCCGAGTAAACCAAAGAACGGCCATCCGGGCTGAAACTCAGGTTGCGTTCTTGTTGGGGCGTGTCGGTGATGCGTCGGGTGGTGGTATAATCCACCGATGTGGCATAGACGTCTCCATGCACGATGAAGGCCACTTCTTTGCCGTCAGGCGAGACGGCCATGTCCGTGGCGCCCGAAGCTAGTGTCCGGTGCAACGCTTTGTTTTCTATTTGGTCGGAAATGATTTGCACGTTCAGGCGGGTAGGCTTGCTTCCTTCGCGCAGGGTGTAGATTTCGCCGTTGTAGGTGTAGCACAGCAGGCCGTCGGCCGAGACGGTCAGCGAGCGGACGGGATGCATACGGTGATGGGTCAGTTGTGTCTTGTCATTGCTCTCCAAACCTCTTTTATAGATGTTGAACGAGCCGTCTTCTTCGCTCAGGTAGTAGAACGATTGTCCGTCGGCTGCCCATACGGGATTGCGGTCTTCGCCGGCAAAGTCGGTCAGTTTTCGGTAAGTGCGTCCGCCTTTCGTGTCGCACAGCCAAATGTCCCGTGCAATGGACGAGCGGTGATGCTTGCGCCACGGGTCTTCATATCCTTTTTGGTCGTGGTAGAGCAACCGTCCGTCTTGCGGGCAGACAGAAAGGTCTTGCATGGGTAGGGACGAGAATAGTTTCGGCCGTCCGCCTTCCGTGCCCACCACATATACTTGCGGAAATTGGCTGGATGGGAAACCGGCATCGGCCACGTCGGGCATCAGCGACGTAGTGTAGAGCACGTGTGTCGCGTCGAGGAAAGACATCGGGTATTCGGCTGCGGTGTTCGTGGTCAGACGGCGTGGCATGCCTCCTTCCTTGGACATCAGGTAAACGTCGAAACTTCCTTCGCGGTCGGAGGCGAAGGCGATGCTTTGTCCGTCGGGCGACCAAATTGGGCGGGTGTCGTGCTTGGGATGGGTGGTCAGTTGCGTGGCCTTTCCTCCCGCTGCCGGGACAGTGTAGATATCTCCTTTATAAGAGAACGCGATGGTTTGCCCGTCGGGCGACAGGGCAGGATAACGTAGCCACAAGGGCGTGTCGGCCAAGGCCGGCAAGGCGGCCATGCTCAAGGCTGCCAAGAAAGATGAGATTCGTTTCATGGATGAATTTGTTTTTATCGTCCAAAAGTACGGCAAATTATCGGGATACGGAACAAACAGACAGAATTTCTTGCATTTTGCATCCCGAACGTGACCGGAAGTGGAAAAACAGGCTAACGACAGCATGTTTTTTCACCTTTTCCTGCAAGTGATTATGTAAATGATTATATTTACGGCGATTTGTCTAACCATAAAACATCAGGAGAATGAACAAATATCTTATCAGCCAATTATTGACCTTATTATTGTTGCTCTTCTTGGTAGCTTGCAACAATGAAGAAACCCCTTGGGAGGAACCGACTGTAGAAATAGGCCACCTGACCAGCGTGATAGCGGAAAGTAGCTATGAAAAAGAAGAACTGGCAGCGATGGTAGTCGATTTTGTTGCCGCCCAAGGCGTCAATTTGCCTGTAGATTTTGTCACCCTGTTGATGTGCGATGTGGAGGTTGCTGCCATCGAATATACCACTACGGGGGCGGACGGCAGTCCGATTACCGCATCGGGAGTCATAGCTATGCCCCAAGGGACAACCTCCTACGACCATCTGGTAAGCATTCAACACGGGACGCTCAATATGGAAGAAGCCCCCTCGCAACAGCTTTTCTACTACGAAATGCTGCCGGTCATTCGCGGACACATCATCGTCATGGCCGATTATATCGGATATGGATCCAGTCAGACCCCTGACCGCCAGCATCCGTATCTGCATAACCAATTGACAGGTACCACTTGTGCAGACATGATTGAAGCGGCGCGGGAGTACCTGCAACAGAAGTCTCTGACGGAAACAAGCGATGCTGTCGAACTGATGGGATATTCGCAAGGCGGACAAGCATCCATGGCTACTTTGTTAGAATTGGAAAAGCGAGGATTGGCGGAGAGCGTACGGGCAGTATACGCCGGTGGAGGTCCTTATGATTTGGAGAGTATCCTACAGACCTTTCTGTCTTATCAGGATAATCCAATGCCATACGCACGTACCGGATATGCCCCCTATCTGATTCGTGGCATGGTATATGGAGAACAGTTGAGCGTCAGCGATGAGAATTTGTACGCTCCGGCAGTCATTGAGGAAGGTTTGAATGAGATGTTTTCAACGCAGCCACTTTCTGAGTGGCACGAAGCATTGGGTACAGACATCACCCAAGTGATACATCCGGATTTCTTTGCCGCGCCTGCCTTCAATGGAAATGCCGATGTAGTTGCTGTCATCGAAGCACTGCGGAAAAACTCACTTATCAACTCATCTGTCCCGCCGCAAGTGCCTGTATATCTATACCACTCTCCGCAAGATGATTTCGTGCCATACTCCAATGCGGTAAACGCGCACAATCTTTGGAGTTCGTCCACATTGACCGACTTGTCTATGCCCGGTCATGTCTTGGGAGGCGTCGAATTCATGTTGCGTTACATGGGATTATGGGAACTTGTCGGCCCCATGCTTGTACCATAAGGCTTCTCTGGGTTGGGCGTATGAAAATCAAAAAGGCAGGAATCTGTGCGGTTCCTGCCTCTCATTACATCCTGTGGTGTAGTTATCAGTTAATACTTCTTTTCTTTATAAAGCAGATGCTTGCTGGGCAAGCAACTTTTGAAGTCTGCCGTTCAATAACTGGCACATAGCACCGTTTCTCATCGCTTGGTAGCGTTTGATTTGATACTGTAACTTCAAGATCTCATTTACGTTTTTTTCCATAATCAATTGGTTTTGTGCCCCCGCGTTTCGGGAGCGGTTAAACATCTTCGTTTCTTTTTCGCTATCAATAACGCTGCAAAGATACGAATTGTTTTCAGAAAATATGTTCTACAACATAAAAATCGCCCTTCTTTTTATGTTTTTTTGCAGAAAAGGCTGTTTTTGCTATGCGGATATTACAATTATGTGTAGATATTCACTATATTTGTCCCACATCATAGTATCCATTTAAAAACATCTTTTTATGAAAAAAGTCATTCTACCTTTTCTGGGGCTGTGTTGCTTGGCGCTGTTCGCGGTGTCATGCGGCGGAGATGCCCATTTTATTTCGGATGAATCCTATCGGACGCAAGTCAAACAGGATTTTGAGTTGAAGAAGTCTGTATTCCCGCAACAGGATTTGTTTGCCATCTTCGACACAGACCTGACGCCTTATGAACGCGAGGCATTGGAGTTTTTGTACGCCTACATGCCTCTGCCCGATGTGGCAGACTTTCCGGGCGAGTTTCATTTGGCCAATGTGCGTGCTTCCCAACGCGCTGCCGAGGAAATGCCTTGGGGGAAGATAGTTCCCGAAGAGCTCTTCCGTCACTTTGTACTTCCTACGCGCATCAATAATGAGAAGTTGGATAGTGCGCGTTTTGTTTTCTATGAAGAACTGAAAGACCGTGTGAAGAACCTTTCCATGACCGATGCTATCCTTGAGGTGAACCATTGGTGCCACGAAAAGGTGGTTTACCAACCTACGGACGGTCGCACCAGCTCGCCCCTGTCGACGGTACGCACAGCTTACGGACGTTGCGGTGAAGAGTCTACCTTCTTGGTAACTGCTCTCCGCTCGGTAGGCATCCCGGCTCGTCAAGTCTATACCCCCCGTTGGGCGCATACCGACGACAACCATGCTTGGGTGGAGGCTTGGGCCGATGGCGAATGGCATTTCCTAGGTGCTTGCGAGCCGGAGCCTGTGCTTGACTTAGGCTGGTTCAATGCGCCTGCAAGCCGTGGCATGTTGATGCATACGGATGTATTTGGTCGTTATAATGGTCCCGAAGAGGTAATGTCCGAAAGTCCCAACCTGACTGAGATCAACATTACGGAGAATTATGCTCCTGTCGCCCAAGTCAAGGTGCAGATCACCGACGAGGCAGGAAGCCCCGTATCGGATGCTTGCGTGGAGTTCAAGATTTACAATTATGGCGAATTTCATACCGTAGGTACTAAGTACACCGGCGCGGACGGCACTTGTGGTTTGAGCGCAGGTTTGGGCGATATGCTGGTATGGGCTTCGAAAGACGGGCGTTTCGGCTTTTCCAAAGTATCGTTTGGCAAGCAGCAAGAGTTGACTGTGAAGCTGGATAAGCAAGAGGGCGATCTCTTTGCCGAAGACATTGACATCGTGCCTCCGGTAGAGAACGCCAATTTGCCCGAAGTGACTCCCGAACAGCGGGCTGAGAATGACCGCCGCATGTTGCAGGAGGATTCCATCCGTAATGCTTATACGGCGACTTTCTTCCATGACGACAAGGCACGTGAGTTTGTGGCAACGCTTTCTGGTTTGAAGCCGGAAGAAGCAGAGATGGCCGCCAAGTATCTGGTACGTTCGTGTGGAAACCATGAAACCATCACCCGCTTCCTCACCATGGCCTCCAATGAAGGAAAGGCTTCGCTGGCTGTAAGCCTGCTGGGACGCAACTCCCTGTCGGACAAAGACCTGCGCGACATCAGCTACGAAGTGTTGGTGGACAATTTCCAAAACACTCCCGACGTGAAGACCGACCGTTATGTCAGCGATTTGTTGAGTCCGCGCGTGTCCATCGAAGGCTTGGTGCCTTACAAAGCCTTCTTCCAGAAAGCCATCACGGAAGAGTTGGCTAACAACTTCCGTCAGCAGCCGCAAAGTCTGGTGCAATGGTGCAAAGATTCTATTGCCATCCGCGACGAACTGAATACACAGGGCATGCCTATGTCGCCCATTGGCGTATGGAAAGCACGTGTGGCCGACCGCCTCTCGCGCGACGTGTTCTTCGTATCGGTAGCTCGCAGCTTGGGCATCCCGGCTTGGAAAGACGAGGTGACAGGTAAGGTGCGTTATCAAGACTTGGCGAATAGCAACGGCCAGAAAGAGGGTGTCATCTACGACGTAGACTTTGAGCAAGGTTCTGCCCAGCAAGTTCCGCCTACCGGCATGTTGACTGCTTCTTATAAGCCGACGCCCGTGTTGGACGATCCCAAGTATTATTCGCATTTCTCCATGTCCAAATGCGTGGACGGACGCCTCCAACTGCAAAACTATGACGAGAACTCTGCCGTATGGTCCACTCTGCTGAAGAAGCCTCGTGCCGTATCGGAAGGATATTATTTGATGGTGACGGGCACGCGCCTTGCCAGCGGCGGTGTATTGGCTCATATCAGTTCGTTTAATATCACGCCTGGAAAATCCACCAACATCCCTTTGCAGATGCGTGAAAGCAAAGACGAGATTCAAGTCATCGGAAGTTTCAATGCCGAGACGCTCTTCACGCCTTTGGCTGACGGCAAGCCTGCCGCCGAACCGATGAGTTTCTTGGCCGCTTGCGGACGCGGTTACTACGTAGTAGGCATCCTTGGTCCTGGACAAGAACCGACGAATCATACTTTGAAGGACATTGCCAAGTTGAACAAGGACTTGGAAGCATGGGGACGCAAGATGGTGTTGCTCTTCCCCGACGAAGCACAATATAAGAAGTATCACGAGAAAGACTTCCCCGGTCTGCCTTCTACCATCATCTATGGTTTTGACACGCATGGGGCAGCCGACCAGATAGCCCGTGAGATGAAGCTGCGCAACAAGAGTTCGTTGCCCATCTTCATCATCACCGACACGTTCAACCGCGTGGTATTCGTGTCACAGGGCTATACTATCGGTCTGGGCGAGCAATTGATGCGCACTATCCGAGGTTTGTAAGAGCCTCTATGGTACGGGTCACCCGATTGGCCGTAGTCACGGGGCGGGCGTACTCGGAGATGTGTACGGTCCCGCCCATTGATACGGCTTCATTGCGGTATTGCATTTGGCTCGTCACTTCTTCGCGGGCAGAGAAGTGAAATTCATGGATGCCCGTTTCGCGTGCGATGCGCGCGATATTCTTTTCGTTTACTCCACAGCCGGCGAGCAAGATGATGCGTTCGCCGGCTTTTTTTTGCAATTCCTTCAAGAAGGGGATACCTTGTTCAGCATTAGGCTGCTGGCCGGAAGTAAGAATGCGGTTGCATCCCAAGGCAATGATGTCCTCAAGGGCTTTCATCGGGTTGCGGCAAACATCGAAAGCGCGGTGAAAGGTGACGGACATGCCTTCGGAAGCCTCCATCAGGCGTTCCATCAAGGGGAGGTCCACATCGCCTTCAGGCGTAAGGCAACCAAACACAACACCATCGGCGCCTGCCCGGCGGGCATTTTCAATGTCCTTCAGCATGATGCGTTGTTCAAGGGGCGAGTAGAGGAAATCGCCACCCCTGGGACGGATGATGACGTGCAGACGGGTAGTGGTCAGTTCTTCACGAGCTGTGGCTATGTCGCCATACGAAGGGGTAGTGCCGCCTTCGGGAATGCCGGCGCAAAGTTCCACACGGTTGGCTCCTCCGGCTTGGGCGGCCAGGCAACTCTCGACGGAGTTGGCGCAGACTTCAAACAAATAGTTTTCCATACGAATGAGGGTTTAAAAAGGATAAGTTGAACAAAACAGGCGCGGATTGCACGGATTGCCCGGACGACTCTTTTTGATTGATCCGTGAAATCCGCGTAATCCGCGCCTATATATAATAATGTGTAAATTTATGGCTCTTTACTTGGCGTAGCTCACCGCCCGCGTTTCGCGGATGACGGTAATCTTCACTTGGCCGGGATACGTCATTTCGTCCTGAATCTTCTTGGCTATTTCGGTGGACAAACTTTCGGTTTGCTTGTCGTCAATCTTGTCCGCTCCGACAATGACGCGCAATTCGCGGCCGGCCTGGATGGCGTAGGTTTTTGTCACGCCCGGATAAGACATGGCCAATTGCTCCAAGTCGTTGAGGCGTTTGATGTAAGCCTCCACAATCTCGCGGCGGGCGCCGGGACGTGCGCCTGAGATAGCGTCGCACACTTGTACGATGGGCGCCAACAGACTGCTCATCTCCACCTCGTCGTGGTGGGCGCCGATGGCGTTGCAAATGTCCGGTTTCTCCTTGAACTTTTCGGCCAGTTTCATGCCGTAGAGGGCGTGCGGCAATTCGGGCTCTTCATCGGGCACCTTGCCGATGTCGTGCAGCAGGCCGGCGCGTTTTGCCTTCTTGGGGTTCAAGCCCAATTCGGAGGCCATCACGGCGCAGAGGTTGGCTGTCTCGCGGGCATGTTGCAAGAGGTTCTGCCCGTAGCTGGAGCGGTATTTCATCTTGCCGATGATGCGTATCAGTTCGGGATGCAGGCCATGAATGCCCAGGTCGATGGTGGTGCGCTTGCCGGTTTCGACGATTTCGTCTTCCACCTGCTTGCGTACCTTGGCCACCACCTCCTCGATGCGGGCGGGATGGATGCGTCCGTCGGTCACCAACTGGTGCAGGGCCAAGCGGGCAATCTCGCGGCGCACAGGGTCGAAGGCGGAGAGCACGATGGCTTCCGGCGTGTCGTCCACCACGATTTCAACGCCCGTGGCGGCTTCGAGGGCACGGATGTTGCGGCCTTCGCGTCCGATGATGCGGCCTTTGATTTCGTCCGACTCGATGTGGAAGACGGTGACGGAGTTCTCGATGGCCGTTTCCGTGGCTACGCGTTGGATGGTTTGGATGACGATGCGCTTGGCTTCCTTGTTGGCGGTCATCTTGGCATCGTCCATGATGTCGTTGATGTAAGACTGCGCTTCGGTTTTGGCTTCCTCTTTCAGCGATTCCACCATGCGTTCCTTGGCTTCTTCGGCGGAGAGGCCCGATATGGCTTCCAGCTTTTCAATCTCTTGGCGTTGCAGGTGGTCCAGTTCTTCTTTCTTCTTGTCGATGATTTCCAGCTGGGCCTCCAAGTTTTCTTTGATGGCCTCGGCTTCTTGCTTCTTGCGTTGCACTTCTTCGTGGCGTTGGTTCAGCACCAATTCGCGTTGCTTCAGCTTGTTCTCAGCTTGTTGGATTTTTTGGTTGCGGGCGGCCACTTCTTTTTCCAAGTCGGCCTTTTTGTTCAGGAATTTCTCCTTCACTTCCAACAATTTGTTCTTTTTTATCACTTCGGCCTCGGCCTCGGCCTCCTTCAGGATGGCTTCGTACTTGGACTTAAGTCCGTAGCGGAAGAACGCGTAGGCTCCTCCTCCGCCGACAACCAGGCAGGCAACAGATACTAATATTGAAACTACGTCCATTTTTATTAATTGTTTAATATATAAATAAAAAGCACCGCTTGGAGGCGTCCTTTCGGTCGCTTCCAAACAGTGCGTGAATTTTGTCTTTCCCTACCGGAATGCCGGACGGCTTCCTTTCCCTCAGGGGGTAGTCTTGAAGTGGTCGTCCAGCACTTCCGTCAGTTCCTTTATCTTATGGTCATAAGGTTCCGTGTCGTTGCGCTCTTTTTGGTCGAGCATCTCCAATGCCAACTCGAATGCCGTGATGGCAATCACCTTTTCGGGCGACAGGTTCGGGTAGGCCAATTGGTTTTGGTTGAACCTTATGTTTACCTGCTTGGCGGCTTCCCTGACGATTTCCTCGTTCTTCAGGTCGATGAAGGCGGGGTATGTGGTGCCCGCCATGAGCAGGTTGATTCTTTTTTTATCGTTATCGTTCATACATCTTTCGGCTTTTCTATTCGTTCAGCAAAGCGATGCATTTATCGACTTCACGCACTAATTTGGACAGCCTCAGCTTCGTTTCCCTCACGTCGTTTCCATCCAAGCTGATGGCCGTGGCCGTCTTCAGGTCGGTGTAGCGTTGTGACAAGTCGTCCAGTTCGGCCTGCATCTCGCGCCTGGCTTCTTCCGCTTCTTCTATCTGCCGCTTCAGTTCTGCGTTTTCGCGCATTTGCTCTTCGTGCAGGTAGATGAGGTGTCTCAGCCGGGTTTCAAAGGTGTTCAATAGCTGCTTTCCATCGTCTGTCATTGCTACTCCGCCAAAATTTCACACAAATATACACTTTTCTTGCATATTACAAAAACTTTTCGGCAAAAATTCTCGTTTTTGGGCGCATTTTTTTGTTTTTTCCCTTCCCAATGCTTGTTTTTTCTGCTTTAGG
>CALUOW010000030.1 GCA_944322365.1 uncultured Bacteroides sp. | reverse complement strand
GTTTCCCTTTCGGATGTTCGGGAAAGAAGAGAGGGCTTCTCCCAGACACAGATTAGGCGGACAGGCACGAATGTCGTCTTGTTCACGGATTCGTCCCATCCGCCTTTTCTGTATCTCGGAGGCTGTAATTCTTCACTACAGCGCACACTTATCTTTCCTAATGTTCAATTCATCAATAACCCGGGTTCTGGGCAATCTGTCCTTTGCCTTCGTTGATGACGCTTTGCGGAATCGGGAACAACACGCGATAATCGCTTGCGTTCGTCTTGTCGCGGTCAAGAGCCGACTGGATGAACTTGTCGTGGCGAATCAAGTCCGTGCGGCGGCATCCTTCCCACCACAATTCGTGGCCGCGCTCCAGCAATACATCGTCCAAGAAGGCTTGCACCGTGGGATAGTCGGCCAATGTTCTCGGCTCCAACAGGGCACGCGTGCGAACCATGTTCAGCAGATCCACAGCCTCTTGCGACACGGCATTGTCGTTGCGGACAATGGCCTCGGCCAGTAGCGTCAGGACATCGGCATAACGATAGACGATCCAGTCAATCTGGCTGCCGTCGCCCGTCGAGTTGGGGTCTTCGCCATACTTCACAGGCACGGCGCCTTGGGCGTCGACTACGGCATGTTTCAGCTTGTCGTTTTCTTCATTGAACATGACGCCGTCTGTTCCCATGTATTCGCCCACCAAAGATTGCAGGCGGTCGTCTCCCTCCTCGAAGGTGTGGTAGAAATCCCACAACACCTTGAAGCCGTCCCAACGCTGGATAGCTGTGTTTTGCACCGGATAATTGCTTGGCAGTGCATGGTCGTGCCACAACTGGAGGCTGATGCCGCGTTGCTCCACGCAAGCGTAAATGATTTCCTTGTTCTTCTCGTTCTCCAGCGTAAAGATGTCGGCATAGCGGTCCATCAGGCCGTAACCATATTCTGCTTTCATCAGTTCGCGGCCTTGCTCTTCGGCTTTCGCCCATTCGCCAACGTGCATGTAGTACTTCATCAGCACCGTGCGGGCCAGGCCTTTGTCGAAGCGGCCGAACTCGTCAGCCGAAATCTTGGTCGGCAGTGCCGAACTGTTGATGGCGGCCAGCAGTTCCGTCTCGATGAAGTTGCGCATCTCTTCCTCCGTGGCACGCGGCACGATGATGTCGCCCAGCGGGTTGTTCAACTCTTCCAACGTGGCCAAAGGCACCGGACCATAGAAATCCCACAGCAGGTAGCCCAGCCAGCCGCGTCCCAAGTGGATTTCGGCGTTGAACCGTTCCTTTGCTTCATCAGACATCGGTACGTCCTTGATGCGGTCTTGCGTCAGCAGCATCTTGCCCAAGCTGGGTGCATGGCGGGTATAGTTGATGGTGGTATATTCGTGTGTCGGCAGCCACGTGAAGTTCTGCAACGGAATCCAAGAATCGTTGTTCCAGCAGCAGGCGCCGATGTCGGTGGTCATTTCGCCGATGGTCTCTACACCCGAAGCATTGGTGAAAATGCCGCTGTAGGAGTTGTTCGTGAACGTAGCATAGACATTGGCTGTCACCAGCGCCAAGGCGTCTTGTTCCGTCGTGGGGAAAATCGTTGTATTGATATTGCTGTAATCTTCCGGCTCCAAATCCATGCAGGAGGTGAACAAGCCGAAAAGGGCACTCACAGCGCACGCAGATAAATATATCTTTTTCATAACAGTTTCTATTTATAGTCAATTAAAACGTAATATCTACACCCAAGCTATAAGTACGGACATTGGGATATGCCCATTTGGCCGAGCTGTCTGTTTCGGGGTCAAGTCCGCCGTAGTTGGTGAACATGAAGGGGTTGTTGACATCCACATACACACGTACGTTCGACAAGATGTGCTTGCTGGTCTTGACCGGTATGTTGTAGCCCAGCGTGATGTTTCGGCAACGGATGAACCAGATTTTCTCCAGATAATAGTCGCCCGTTCCATAAGTACTGTAGTTTTGCAAGAATCCGGGTAAGGTTCCATCCTGATTCTCCGAACTCCAAACGTTCATAGCCGATGTAGGCAGGTTGTAGCCACGGCGCAAGTCGCCAATGTTGTACGATACCCAGTAGTTCTTATAGTTGGAGTTCATCAACTTGTTGAACTCACCATAGAAGTAGATGTTAAAGTCGAAATTCTTCCAACGCAGCGTGTTGTTCAAGCCCATCATGAATCCGGGGTCTTGGCGACCGTAAATCACCTTGTCCGCATCGTCCAGCTTGCCGTCGGGCTTTCCTGTCTTCAAGGGGATGCCGTGTTCGTCTACTTTGTAAGAACCGTCTTCATTGTACACGAAACCATCAATATCCTTGATTTTCACTTGTCCGGGCAGCGCGCCTTCCTGCCAAGGTACTTCTTCGCCCGGCTGGATGAGGCCGTCGGACAGATAACCGGACCAATAACGCATCGGGCCTGTATAAGATTCCCATGCACTGGGTACCCAGCTGTCTACACGTTCTTTCCAATCGTCGCGATACAGCGAGAAGGTGAAGTCGGTGTTCCATTCGAAATCTGCCGTACGGAAGTTGTTGGTGTTGATAGTCAATTCTACGCCTTGGCTCACTGTCGAACCGCTGTTGGCCACGATGGACGATACTTCATTATAGGAAAGCAGCGGGCGGGTAGCCAGCAGGTCGGATACGGTGCGGTGGAAGTATTCTGCCGTCATGTTGATGCGGTTGTTGAAGAATCCCAAATCCAGACCGATGTTCCATTCCTTACTGGTCTCCCATGTCAGATCCGGATTGCCCAACTGAGTCAGATAAACGCCTTTGACGGATGTAGAACCAAAGATGTTGTTGTTGCCTACGCCATAGAAACTCATGGCTCTGTTGCCTACATTCGAGTTACCGGTTTGGCCATAGCTCAAGCGCAATTTACCATTGGAAATCACATCCTTCAAACTTTGCATGAAATTCTCTTCCGAGAAGCGCCAACCCAAAGAAACGGAGGGGAAGTAACCCCAGCGGTTTCCTTCGGCAAAGTTGGAAGAACCATCGGCGCGGAGGGAGGCTGCCAACAGATAACGATCCTTGTAGCTGTAGTTTACGCGGGCAAAGAAAGAGGATACTTTCGAAACATTGGAGAAAGAACCTACGGTCGGCTTTTCTGCATTGCCGGCGCCCAAATTGTTGTACAAGAAAGAATCCAGCAGGAAGTCGTTGTTGCCGGCATTGAAACCTTCGCGGTGGAAGCTCTGGTAGGAGTGGCCCAGCAAGGCGTTGATGCTATGGTCGCCAAATGCCTTGGTGTAAGTGGCGGTCAACTCCATCAGGTAGTCGTTGGCATCGGCCTGTGCGATGGTGGCTTGGCCATTCATCTTCTCGCCATACAAGGTCGTGGTGGGCAAGTAGGTCGAACGCTTCTGCGTCAAGCGGTCCAAACCGAAGTTACCTTTGATGTGCAAGTCCTTGATCGGTTCGATGTCCACGTAGAACGTACCCAGCAAACGGTCTTTCAACGTCTTGTCGGTCACGTCCAGCAAAGATACCGGGTTCGGCAAGAAACTGGCATCCGGGTTCATTGTCCAATCGCCGTTCTCGTCCTTGATAGGCATCAGCGGGTTGAAGCGGGCTGCAGAAACCAAGATACTGGCATATTCGCTGTCGCCGTCGCCCAAAGGCACGTTGTCGTATTGGCTGCGGGTAGCCGTCAAGTTCAACCCCATCTTCACATACTTGCTGAGGCGTTGATCCAAATTGGTACGCAAGGTGTAACGATCTATGCCGTTGTTCTTCACTACGCCGTCCTGCGTCGTAAAGTTACCGGAAATCATATACTGGGTGTTTTCCGTACCACCGTTGATGGAGATGTTGTGCGTGGTTTGGAAACCGGTGCGGAGCACGGCGTCCAGCCAGTCTGTGTTGCGAACCGGATTGGCTATCTCTTCGTCCGAATATCTAGGAGTAAAAGGAGAAGCCGCGTCTGCCTCGCTGGCTCCGCCGTAAATGCCGATGCCATTGTCGTACATCCACTGCTCATGCAGGGAAGCATTGGTCAGCTTCATGAAAGAAGAGGCATCCAGCATCTCATATTCACGGGCCATGGTTTGCACGGAAGCCGTACCGGAATAACGAACTACCGGAGCACCGGTTTTGCCTCGCTTGGTCGTGATGATGATCACGCCGTTGCCGGCACGCGAACCGTAGATGGCCGTGGAGCTGGCATCTTTCAGCACTTCAATAGATTCGATGTCGTTCGGGTTGATGGAGGCCAACACATTGTCTTGGCTGCCGGCGCTGTAGTAACCGCCGCTTACCGTACCCGGATCGTTCACGGGGAAACCGTCAATGATAATCAACGGGTTGTTGCCTGCAATGTCGGAAGAAGCTGCACCACGAATGCGGAAGTTCGTACCGCCACCCGGCTGGGCACTGATGGTGTTGACTTGCAGACCGGCTGCTTTACCGGCCAATACCTGGCTGACGGAAGTCACCGTACCGATGGGTTCGTCGTCCATCTTCACCGAAGAAACGGCGCCGGTCAGGTCTTTCTTCTTCATCGTACCATAACCTACTACCACCACTTCGTCCAGCACGGCCGTATCTTCCTTCAATTGGATGGCCAAAGCCTGTCCCTTGTATTCGATGACTTGGGTCGTGTAACCGATGTAAGAGACCTCGATTTTGTCTCCGATGCTCAGATCCAACGTGAAGTTGCCGTTAATGTCGGTAATGCTACCTTTGTTGGTGCCTAGCAGGCGGATGGAGGCGCCAATGATGGCATCGCCATTCGCGTCTTTGACAACACCCTTCACCGTTTTGGCAGGATGCTGCTTGGTTTGCGCACCTTCTTTCTTGACCACAATGTTCTTGCCTTGGATTTCATAGGTCACTTTTTGCCCTTGCAAGATTTGTTCTACGGCTTCCTGCAATTGTTCAGCGTCAATCGTGACGGTTTTGTTCATGTCCAGGTCCCCGCCAATGTAGACAAAAGAATATCCACTCTGCTTTTGCAGCTCTTCAATGGCTTCTTTCACCGTTACTTGGTTCATTTTCAAGGCTATGTCTTGCGCATAAGCCCCTAAGTTTAGGCATAGCAAAGCCCCGGCCACCAAGATGGCCTTTTTCCCATAATTCATAAATAAAGCATTTTTAGATTAAACTTTTGGATTAAAAGCGTCTTTCTTAGGAATGTATGGCTATATTTGTTGTCGCATTCCGAAAGAAAGGCGTCCGCAATTCGTCTTAGAGAGGAAAGCAAAGAGTCGGGAGAACTGGTCCTTCTTCCGGCTTTTCTTTTGCGTATCCTTCCTAGCCGATGTTCAAGTACTTAGATTCATCAAGTGCATCATGGTTCTTTTCTAATTTAAAATTAAACAATCAATATAATATCACACTATCTTTTTGCACGCAATACCGGACTTTCCCGGTCGCTTGCATGATTTCCAATATTTCTTTCAGGCCCTGCTCGTTGCGGTCGAACTTCCCGAAGAGGCGCATCCGTCCTACCGTGTCGTTCTCCAGCCGGATGGTCTGCCCATAACTGCGCTCCAACACCTGCACCACTTTCTCTAAGGGCAATCCGTTGAATATCAGCTTTCCGTCCATCCATTTCAGGTAAGCGTCCGTCTCCATGCGTTCGCGCTTCATGCGGCCCTCGTGCTTGTACATCACCATCCGTTCGGAAGGCATCAACGCCAAGGGTTCCTCTTCGTGCAGCAAGTTTTCCAACGCCACCCGTCCTTCGCGCAAGGAAACGATGACCTCGTCTTCCTGGGAATAGTCGCGGAAGTTGAACTTCGTGCCCAGCACGGTCAGCGTGACGCTGGGGCTGCTGACGCGAAAGGGTTTCTCTGCATTGCGGGTCACCTCGAAGTAGCCTTCGCCTTCCAAACTTACCCGACGGTTTTCCACGCCGAAGTCTTGGCCATACACCATGCGCGAACCGGCGTTGAGCACCACCAGCGTGCTGTCCGGCAACCTCATGCGTGTCTGCGAACCGAGCGGCGCCTCGACTACGATCTGCGCCAATTGGTCTTTCAAGTCTTGGGCGCCTTGCCGATAGGCCGAATATACCACCAAGCAAAGCACAGCCGCCACGGCAGCATAGCGCAAGCATGTACGAATCAAAGAACGCTTCTTCGCCTTTTGCGGCGTATGGGTTTTCACCCGCTGCCTGAATAGCTCGAAAGCCTTGCCGGCATCGTAGCGTTTGCCTTCTGCTTCGGAAATAGCAGAGAACCAAATTTCCTCCCGTTGCAAAAAATAGCGACGGTTTTCTTCCGACTGGGCGAGCCAGGCATCCAACTCGGCTCTCCGTTCCGGTTCCAATCCGTTGGAAAGGTACTCGGCAATCAGTCCGTCTATATCAAACTCTTTCTCTGTCATTTCGAAGCATATCTATTAAGGTAGACGATAAAATCACGATATAGGGTAGTATGAAGATAAACTTTTTTAGTTACCAAGGAAAAAAAAGATTAAAAAAGCCGAAAGGTATTGGGCCAAGCGTTCGTGCAAGCGGGCTAAGGCGTTCTTTATGTGATACTTGACCGTGTTGACCGAAATGCCCAGTTCGGCGGCAATTTCTTCGTATTTCTTCCCTTCAAAGCGGCTTTTGCGGAACACCGTCCGGCAATCGGCGGGCAATGAGGCGATGGCCCGGCGTATCTGCGTCTCCAGTTCCTGCTCCAGCAAACGGCCCAAGGGATAACTATCCGACAAGGCATAACGTTCGGACAAGGGCGGGCCGCCTTCTTCGTCCAGCATGGAGAAGGTTACTTCGGTGCGTTCGCGGCGGGAAGACAGATGGTCCAAGCAACGGTTGCGGACCGCTTGTAGCAGGTAGCTGCGCAACGAAACGCGGATTTCCAGCGATTCGCGGATCTCCCACAAGTGGAAAATGACGTCGCCAACCAGTGTTTCCGCCGTATAATCGTCTCCCACCCATCCGCGCGCGGCGTGGCACAACACGGCATAATGCCTCTCGTAAAGGCATCTGTAAGCCTCCTCCCGCCCCTCCTTCAGCTGCTGTATCAGATCCAGTTCTTCATCCATATTCCATAAATCTGCTGGTGGTTTCGCAAAGATAGGCTTTTTATTCCTAATATGGTGTCCTGCCTGCAAAAAAATATGCCCGGACATCGCAAGTTTCCTCTCCAATCCATTACCTTTGTCCCCCGGAAATCAAACTTACCTAACCATATCGTCATGGATATTTTTCTCATCATCTTGGGCATACTCTGCCTGCTGACAGGATTGGCCGGCTGCATCCTCCCCATGTTGCCCGGGCCGCCGCTGGCTTATGCGGGCTTGCTGCTGGCGCACTTCACGGAGCGGGCATCGTTCAGCGCCACCCAACTGCTGGTGTGGCTGGGCATCGTGATTGTCATCCAAGTATTGGACTACTTCATCCCCCTGCTGGGCGCCAAATACAGCGGAAGCAGCAAGTGGGGGACGCGGGGCTGCCTCGTCGGCACCCTGGTGGGATTGTTCTTCATGCCATGGGGCATCATACTGGGGCCGTTCGTCGGAGCTTTTGTGGGCGAGCTGCTGGGTGGGCAAGAAACGGCGCAAGCCTTGAAATCGGGCTTCGGGTCCGTATTGGGCTTCTTGCTGGGCACGGTGCTGAAGTGTGCCGTATGCGGTTATTTCATCTGGCAATTTGTTGTCGCGCTGCTCTGAAGCAGGCAACTCCCTGTCCGGACGGCTGGATTAAAAACTGGCTTTCCTTCCGCCAAAAGTTCCTTTCCCCTACGGAAAGACTTGTCGAAGTCTTGTCTGAAGTTCATCTTTAGGTTGCAGATGTTTGTCTTTAGGTTGCAGATGCGCATCTTTAGGTTAGCGATGTGCATCTTTAGGCTGAAGATGCAGTTTGTTTCCTGCTTTGCAGGTTTTTTCTGCACGGTTTCCCGTTTTTTTGATAAGGGTTTGGCAAGATTCGTCTTACCGGTTATTCCTGTTCGCGCACGGAGTAGCTGACGTTCAGCGCGCGCGCCTTCCGCAAAGCCTCTTTGATTTCTGCCACCAAGCCCATGCGTACTTGCTCGTCTACCTTGAGCGATACTTGCATCAAGGGGCGGTCGGCTTCGGACAAGCGCGAACGTTCGGCTTCGATGTAAGCGGGGATGTCTTCGGGCGTGGCAAAGGCGTCGTTCAATTGGATGCGGGGTTCGTCGCCCAGGCGGTCGCGGTACTCTTCGGCCGGGCGGCCCACGTAGATGGTGGTGACTAGCGACTTTTTCTCCAGCCGCTCCAGCTCCGTGGCAGGCGGCACGCGGAATTCCACCTTCAGCTTCACCTCGCGCATGGTGGTGACTATCATGAAGAAGAACAATAGGGTAAATATCAGGTCGGGTAGCGAAGCCGTGTTCAGGGTAGGCATCGTGCGTTTGGGGTGTCTGTCAAATCGTCCCATCATTCGTTTTCTCCTTATTTTTCCAATCCGGTTTCGGATATGCGTTGCGGGTATACTTGGCGGACAGCCTGTTTTTGCCCAGGCGTCAGGCCGGCATAATTCTTCTGCCACTTCAGGCGGGCCAAGTCGTCGCGCAGTTCGTTATAGGCGGCCGCCAGTTCGTTTTGCACGGCCATGTAGGCTTGGTAGGACGCATTGCTGTCGCATCGCAGGTAAATCAGGTGATGCTTCGTCACGGGCATCAGGCCGAAGTAGGGGATTTCCACCGGCTCCTTCTCCGGAAGGTCTTCCCTGTCCGAAGGATTGGCAATGAACTCCTTGGCGCGCCGGCGCAGCTCGGTCAAGTCCACCGTGTCTCCTCCGCACAGCACGGCGTCCGTCCCGGTCAGGTCCACCGGAAGCAGGTTGCGTTCTTTCAGCTTCGTGGGTTCTGCCGTTTGTCCTTCGGCAGGCAGTTCGGGCAGGCGGCGGGGCAATCCTTTGTCCGTATCCATCGACGTGCTCATCAGGAAGAAGATGAGGAGCAGGAAGGCTATGTCCGCCGTCGAGCTTGAATTGATTTCCGGGACTTTCCGTTTGGTTTTCCGATACATGCGCGCCTCCTTTCTCACTTGAACCGGCGTGCTATGCCAAAGCCGAGAATCAAGGCCGTTGCCAGGCCCAGCATCGTGTAGATGGCATAGAGGAACATGTCCGCCACTTTCAGCCAAAAGGCCGTGTTCTCCTGTCCGTCATAGCCGGGCATGTCCAGCGGGCGGTCGCTGCCCAGACACCATGAAAGAGCCAATACCCCTGCCACCAACGCCACGCCCAGCAACGAGCGTAGCGCCGAGCGGGGCGAGACGGCGCAGCGGGCTGCAAACTTCCAGAGCACTCCTCCCAAGGTGACTGCCAACGCCAGGCCGAAGAGGATGTACGCCCAAACCATCAGCGCGTCCGTGTAGAGCGGTTCTTCCAGCGTGAGGTCGGCCACCAAACGTTCTTCTTCGGGCGTTTCTCCGCCCAGGAAGAACAAACCGGCCACCCCAAGCGTCGCCGCCAGCAACAGGCCCAGCACGGCGCCCGAAACCTTCTGTATCTTCAGCTTGCCCATGGACGGACGTTCTTCATTTCTCATACCTCAAGTCGTACTTGATGACCTGGTCAAGCAGCGCGACCGAGGCATCCTCCATGTCCGTGGTCAACGCCTCGATCTTGGAGAGGATGTAGTTGTAAAACACTTGCAGCACCAAGGCTACGATCAGGCCGAAGATGGTGGTGATCAACGCCACCTTCATGCCGCCGGCCACCACCGTGGGCGAGATGTCGTTCACCATCTGTATCTTGTCGAACGCCTCGACCATGCCTATCACCGTCCCCAGGAAACCCAAGGAAGGGGCAATGGCGATGAACAAAGTAATCCACGAGCAGCCCTTCTCCAAGTATCCCGCCTGCACGCTGCCGCAGGCCACGACCGATTTCTCTACCACGTCCACGCCCTGGTTGAGGTGCATCAGTCCTTGGTAATAGATGGAGGCGACCGGCCCGCGCGTGCGTCGGGCAATGTCCTTGGCCTCGTTCACGTCCCCTTTCTCCAAGGCGGATTCGACAGAAGATACGAACTTCTTGGTGTTGATTTCGGAAAGGCTGAGGTAGATGATGCGCTCGATGCAGAAGGCCAAACCGATGACAAAGGCGACGGCAATCCAACTCATGAAGAAGGCGGAACCTTCGATGAACTTCACCTTCAGCGTCTTGTGCAATCCCTCTTCCGGCTGTTCTTCCACCATCAGCTCCGTCTCCTCGGCAGGAAACATCCCGGCAGCCTCCTGCGCGCCGGCTTTCTGCATGGGCAGGCACAGCCAAAGGCCCGCCACGACAAGAATGAAGAGTAATCTTTTCATTGTAGTATGCTATCTGTTGCTTAATCCGGCCTCAAAGATAGTGTTTTTTTGATTCTGACGCAAAAACAACGAAAGAACTGTCGGTCGAGGCAGGGATACTTGGCGGAAGAAAGGCCGTCGTCTTCCAAGGGAAGGGCGTTTGCCTATTATTAATAATGTGTAAACACCAAGCCGGAGACTGGCTGCATGAAACTTCTTCGGGTGCTTTGTGTGTCAATCTTTGGCCTTGGCGGCGGAAGAATTTGGAAGAGACGCGCCTAAAGTTTATCTTTGCCGGGAATAAGCATTTTCACCCATCTATCCCGTTTGTTATGGAAAAGAGAAAGAAAAGAATCCTTGCGGCTTTGCTGCTTGTCGTCGTCGGGCTGGGCTTGTCGGCCGGCGGCGCGTTGGGCTATCTTTGGTTTGGCCCGATGTTTCATCCTGCGCGCACGGCCTATGTTTATATCGACGCCGACGACACGGCAGACACCGTATATCATAAACTCTACCAGGCGGGAGGGTGCAGCTCCTTGCGCCTGACGGGGTTGAAATGGATGGCGCGCTACCGGGGATACGAAGACGGGGTGCGGACAGGCCGCTATGCCATACGGCCGGGAGAGAATGCCTACCATGTCCTGAGCCGCCTGATGCGGGGCTACCAAGAGCCGGTGGACGTGGTGATTGGCAGCGTGCGTACGTTGGACAAGCTGGTGCGGAATGCGGCCCGCCAACTGATGACAGACTCGGCCGGCCTGGCACGGGTGTTGGCGGACAGCGCGCAGGTGGCAACCTGGGGATATGACAAGCGGACGCTTCCTGCCTTGTTCATCCCCAATACGTATGAGATGTGGTGGAATGTGAGCGCCGAAGACTTCTTCCGGCGGATGAGGCAGGAGCATGAACGCTTTTGGAGCCCGGAGCGGCGCGCCAAGGCGCAAGAGTTGGGCCTGACCCCGACGGAAGTCGCCACGTTGGCTTCTATCGTAGAAGAAGAGACCAATGCCGCCGACGAGAAGCCGGTGGTGGCCGGGCTCTACTTGAACCGCCTGCGCCGGGGCATGCCGCTGCAAGCCGACCCCACGGTGCGCTTTGCCGTGGGAGACTTTGGCAGGCAGCGCGTCACTTATGCCGACTTGGCCATCGAGTCGCCATACAACACGTATCTCCATCCGGGACTTCCGCCCGGCCCCATCCGTGTGGCGACGCCCGAAGGATTGGATGCAGTGCTGGACTATGCCCGGCATGATTACCTCTACATGTGTGCCAAGGAAGACTTTTCGGGGCGGCACAATTTCGCCTCGAATTATGCCGACCACTTGAGAAATGCCAGGCGTTATCAGCAAGCGCTGAACAAAAGGAAGATATTTCAGTAAGAAAAGTATCGACTTATCAGCAAAATGCGTATATTTGCGCCAACAATGATATTATAAATCCAGATTAACCATCCATGAAGATGAACAAACAACTTTTATTAGGAGACGAGGCCCTGGCTCAAGGGGCGTTGGATGCGGGATTGGCGGGCGTGTATGCCTATCCTGGCACTCCGTCTACGGAAATCACCGAATATATCCAACTGGCCCCGGAGCAACAGGCGCGCCGCATCCATAGCCGTTGGTCGGCCAATGAGAAAACTGCCATGGAGGCCGCGTTGGGCATGTCGTTTGCCGGGAAACGCGCCATGGTGTGCATGAAACATGTCGGCATGAACGTGGCGGCCGATTGCTTTGTCAATGCTGCCATCACGGGCGCGCGCGGCGGCCTCATCGTGGTGGCTGCCGACGACCCCGGTATGCACTCGTCGCAAAACGAGCAAGACAGCCGCTTCTATGGGGACTTTGCCATGATACCCATGTTCGAGCCTAGCAACCAGCAAGAAGTCTATGACATGGCCTACCACGCCTTTGGATTCTCCGAGCAGATGGGCGAGCCGGTATTGATGCGCTTGGTGACCCGCTTGGCGCATTCGCGCGCAGGCGTGGAGCGGCGCGAGCCCCAAGAGGCGCCCGCCTTGGGCGTCGAAGACGATGCCCGCCGCTTTGTTCTGTTGCCGGGCATTGCCCGCCGGCGTTATCGCGCGTTGTTGGACCTTCAGGCAGCTTTGGTAAAAGCATCGGAGGATTCGCCCTACAACCGGTATATAGACGGCGAAGACAAATCAATGGGCATCGTGGCTTGCGGCATAGGCTATAACTATGTGATGGAGAACTATCCGGACGGTCGTTGTCCGTATCCCGTGCTGAAAATCGGGCAATATCCGTTGCCTTTGGCCCAGTTGCGCCGCCTCGCCGAAGAATGCCGGTCGATATTGGTGGTGGAAGACGGCCAACCCTTTGTGGAGAAGCAGTTGAGGGGCTACCTGGCCCAAGGCATCGACGTGAAAGGGCGCATGGAAGGCTCCTTGCCATACGATGGCGAGTTGACGCCGGACTTGGTGAGGGAAGCCCTGGGCATGGCAAGCCAGCGCAAGTTTGACACGCCGGCCGTGGTCGAGATGCGTCCGCCTGCTTTGTGCGAGGGATGCGGGCACCGCGACATGTACGCCATCCTGACCAAGGTATTGCGCGAGAGCTATCCCGAGCATCGCGTGTTTGGCGACATTGGTTGCTATACGTTGGGGGCAGGCGCGCCTTTCCATGCCATCCATTCGTGTGTGGACATGGGCGCTTCGATTACAATGGCCAAGGGAGCGTCGGACGCAGGAGTTTATCCGGCTGTTGCCGTCATCGGCGACTCTACCTTCACCCATTCGGGCATGACAGGCCTGCTGGATTGCGTCAACGAGGATGCGGACGTCACCATTGTCATTTCCGACAACGAGACCACTGCCATGACAGGCGGGCAGGATTCTGCCGGTACGGGCAGGCTGGAGAGCATCTGCACGGGCATCGGGGTGGATCCGGCCCATGTGCGCGTAGTCGTGCCGTTGAAGAAGAACTATGAAGAGATGGAGCAAGTGTTGCGCGAAGAATTGGAGTATCACGGAGTTTCGGTCATTATTCCGCGCCGTGAGTGCATACAGACACTGGCCCGCAAGAAACGTAATAACAAATAATGTGAAGCCATGAAGAAAGACATCATACTATCGGGCGTGGGAGGGCAAGGCATCCTCTCCATAGCTGCCGTCATCGGCCAAGCAGCCTTGAAAGACGGACTTTATATGAAGCAAGCCGAAGTGCACGGCATGAGCCAGCGCGGAGGCGACGTGCAGTCGAACCTGCGCATCAGCGACCGGCCCATTGCATCGGACCTTATACCGTTGGGGAGGTGCGATCTCATCATTTCGTTGGAGCCGATGGAAGCCTTGCGCTATTTGCCTTGGTTGGCGGAAGATGGTTGGCTGGTGACCAACGCGGTCCCTTTTGTCAATATCCCCAATTATCCGGCCGAAGAAGCCGTCAGGAGCGAGATTAGCAAGTTGCCCCGCCACATCGTGCTGGACGTGAACCAAGCGGCGCGAGAGATTGGCAGCCCGCGTGTGGCCAATATCGTGTTGCTGGGGGCGACTGTTCCTTTCTTGGGCATTGGCTACGACAAGGTGCAGGCCAGCATCCGCGACATCTTCCAGCGCAAGGGCGATGCCGTGGTCGACATGAACCTGCGTGCCTTGGAAGCCGGGAAGCGCATTTCCGAAGAGAAGATGTAAAACATTTATCCGTCAACTAAACAATCCAACGATTATGAATGGCAAATATTGGGAAGAAGACATAGAAACCATGCCGCGCGAGGCTTTGCAAGCCTTGCAAGTGCAACGGCTGCGGAAGACGATCCGAATCGCCATGAACTCTCCTTATTATGGGAAGTTGTATCGCGAGCGCGGCATCACGGCCGACGACATACATACGGTGGAAGACATACGCAAACTTCCATTCACCACCAAGGCCGACATGCGCGCCAATTATCCTTTCGGATTGGTTGCCGGAGACATGCGCGAGGACGGCGTGCGCATCCACTCGTCCAGCGGTACGACGGGTACGCCGACAGTCATCGTGCATTCGCAGCACGACTTGGATTCATGGGCCAACCTGGTGGCCCGTTGCCTTTATATGGTGGGCATCCGCAAGACCGACGTGTTTCAAAACAGTTCGGGTTATGGCATGTTCACAGGCGGCTTGGGTTTCCAGTATGGGGCCGAACGTTTGGGAGCGCTGACCGTGCCGGCTGCGGCAGGCAATAGCAAGCGGCAGATCAAGTTCATCACCGATTTTGGCACCACCGCGCTGCATGCCATCCCCAGCTATGCCGTCCGTTTGGCCGAAGTTTTTCAAGAAGAAGGCATCGACCCCGCTTCGACCACGCTGAGAAGATTGGTCATCGGTGCCGAACCGCATACGGACGAACAACGCAGGAAGATTGAACGCCTGCTGAACGTGAAGGCATATAACAGTTTCGGGATGACCGAGATGAACGGGCCCGGCGTAGGATTCGAGTGTACGGAGCAGAATGGCATGCACATCTGGGAGGATTGCTACCTGATAGAAATCATCGACCCGGAGACGGGCGACCCGGTGCCCGATGGCGAGGTAGGCGAAATGGTGCTTACCACCCTCGACCGCGAGATGATGCCCCTCATCCGCTACCGCACCCGCGACTTGACCCGCATCCTGCCCGGCACGTGTCCTTGTGGACGGACGCATGTCCGCATCGACCGCATCAAAGGGCGCAGCGACGACATGTTCATCATCAAGGGCGTGAACATCTTCCCGATGCAGGTGGAGAAGATCCTGGTGCAATATCCCCAGTTGGGCAGCAATTACCTCATCACGCTGGATACGATCCATAACCAAGACGTGATGATAGTCGAAGCCGAATTGAGCGACTTGACGTCCGACAATTACGTCGAACTGGAGAAGATACGGAAAGACATCACGCGCCAACTGAAGGACGAAATCCTGTTGACGCCCAAGTTGCAGTTCGTCAACAAAGGAACCCTCCCGCAAAGCGAAGGAAAGGCAGTCAGAGTGCGCGACTTACGCGATAACAAATGATTGGAGGGAATATCGTAAAAGAAAAGAAGGTGTGTTTCTCGGCACACCTTTTTTTGTGGACGGGAAAATCCTCCGGCCTTTCGAGGAGGCGTCTCCTCGTCAGGTGGGACAGCATGGCTATATGCGAATTTTTATTTTCACTAAAAAAAAGACAACAATCCATGGTTGTTTGTATAGTTTGTATAAATTGATTATCTTGCCACGCAAAAACAAATAAAAATGAAAAGAGGGCGTATCGGGATTTTGATACACCCTCTTTTTTATAGGAAGCCGCACCGATGTTGATGTGATGAAACTCCGAATGACATGTTTTGAGAGCTCGTCCTCTTTGTAATCCACCGACTCGAAGGTTACCCCGAAGGGCGTGGCCCGCCATTGAGAAGCGAAGCTTGTCTCGGTATTTCAGATAAAATTGATGAGTTTCCCGATCCAATCAATGCGGCT
Organism: uncultured Bacteroides sp.; assembly: GCA_944322365.1. GTDB lineage: Bacteria > Bacteroidota > Bacteroidia > Bacteroidales > Bacteroidaceae > Bacteroides. The sequence continues at coordinate 3,529 of CALUOW010000030.1, read as the reverse complement.
ATTTTTTCTACAACAAAAGTAGTGAGTTTATTTGAAAGGAGCAAGAAAAAAGCCAATAACTTTGCGTTAAAATCTCTTTTTTCTGTTTTCCGGGCGTTTTTCGGGAGGAAAAGCGCCTTCAAACGCCTGTTTAGGCGGAAGGTTTCCCTGTTTTTTCCCGCAATGCCTTGTAGCGTTTGTACTCCTGGATGACGTGCTTGCGGCTTTGCAGGATTTGCCAGCGGTAGACCAGGCAGGTGGTCACGAAGTAGATGCCTGTTTGCAGCCACAGGGCTTGGTACTCGGCGGATACTTCGTTCAGCGTGGCGCCCATGCTGTTGATGCGCACATAGCCGTTGATGCCGAAGGTGGAAGGAAACAAGTAGGAGAAGTACTTCCAAAATGGCGGTATGGCGCTGCCCGGCCACGAGATGCCCGACAGGAACAACAAGGGCACCGACGTGAAGACGAACAGGATCATGCACGTTTCGCGGTTGCGGATGGCAATGCTGGCCGTCATCGAGAAGAATATGCACGCCAGCAGGTAGGGCAGGCAGAATAGGGTCAGCTCGCCGGGCAGGGCTATCTGGTTCAGGCTGAACAGTCGCGGCACCACGCACAGCACATAGACGGCCACCAGCGCATAAACCATGAGATAGCTCAGGCCTTTGCCAAAGACAATGCGCAGCGTGCCGTTGTAGTGGCAGTTGATGGGCACGAGGTCGCGGAATTGGTTGCGTTCGCGTGCGGTGCCTGCGCTCAACCCGATGCCCAGCAACAACGTCTGCTGGATGATGAGCATCAGCACGGCGGGGATGAGGAAAGCGGCAAATCCGTTGGTGGGGTTATAGAGCGCCACGTCCTGGTAGGCGATGGGGTAGGCGGTCAGTTCGTCTTGCCGTTGGGTGGTGTTGCCCGCGCGGGCTATCTTGATTTCGGCATTCATGTCCAGCGACACCTCGGTGTTGGACAGCAAGAGGGATTTGTAGTAGAGCAATCCGCTCATGTCGCAATAGAGGCTGACCTTGGTTTGGCGTCCCTGCGCGATGTCGTCGCCGAACGAGGCGGGTATGTAGATGATGCCATACGCCAGGCGGTCTTTCAGCGCCAGCTTGGCTTCTTCCATGTCGGCGCAGTAGGAGACTATCCGCACTTCGGGCGTGGCGTCCACCCGGCGCAGGTAGTCGCGGCTCAGGCTGGTGCGGCTATTGTCCACCACGACGGTAGGCACGTCGCGCAAGGTCTCGTTGGTGTAGATGAAGGCATATATCAAGGGATATACCAAGGGGACGAGCACGAAGAATATCAGCACGCCCTGGTCGCGGAAAGTGCTGCGGAATTCCTGCTTCCATATATAGAAGAGGTCGTGGATGCCTTGTGCCACGCGTTGTTTGAAGGTCAGTTGTTTCATCATCTTAAGGTACGTATTTGTAGTAAATCAAGGCTCCTTTCAGGCGGGGGGCCACCAGGAAGGGGAGCAGCATGAAGAGCAGCAGCGCCACGTAGTTGCTCCACGAATAGATCATGGGATAGCCGTTGAGGGCCTGGTCTACATAGATCAGGAAATAGTGGCGCAACGGGAAGAGGTTGGCCAACGCCTGCAACGTGGGGTGCATCCCCATCAGCGGGAAGGACAATCCGCACATCGAGAACGACAGCACGCCCCAGAGCGACGCGAAGCTCAAGCCCAGGCGCAGCGTGGGCAGGGTGCCGATCATCAGGATGCCCATGCCTTGCGACGCCAATACCAGGCACAGCGTGGCAAGCAGCATGGGGCCGATGCCGCTTTCGCACGGGAAGTGCAGGATGCCGTAGAGGTACGCATTATATAGGATGCCCATCAGGAAGAAGACGGCCGTGTGTGGCAACAGTTTCCCCGCCAGGGATATCCAGATGGAGTTGCGCCCCGTGCGCAGCCATTGGCGGGCGGTGCGCTCCTTGATTTCCACGCCGATGGAGAAGACGGTGACCATGAAGATGAGCAGCATCAGCACGCCCGGCGCGAAGGTGTTGTTCAGGTAGACCGAATAGTTCAGCCAAGGGTTGTGCAGCGGGTGGGTGTCGATGACGATGGGTTGCAGGAAGTCCATGGCCTGTTGCTCGGTGGCGCCTTTGGCCAGCAGCGTGGCTTGCGTCACGGCGCCCGATGCCAGTTCGCTCATGGTTTTCATGTCTTTGAAGAGCAGCGAGCCGGCGATGAGCAGCGTGTTGTTGGTGTAGAAGGAGACGGTGGGGCGGCGTTGGGCTTGCGCGTCGGCCGTGGTGCCTTCGGGGATGTAGTAGAAGCCGTAGATTTCGCCCCGCTGCATGGCTTCGCGCGCTTCGTTGAAGGTGGGATAGCGGGCTGCCACCTTGCTTTGCTGGAAGGCGTCGAGCGTGCGCGCCAGTTGGCGGGTGGTGCTGGTCTGGTCTTGGTCAACGATGCCCACGGGCATGTCCGTCGGCAATCCCGATTGCATCAGCGTGGTGAAGAACACGTAGCAGAAGGCAGGGAAGACCACCATGGCAAACACGTAGAGCGGGCGCGAGACGAGCCGCCGGCACTCGCGCTTCATCACCATCCAGAGGGCCTTGTATTTCCGTTTGAACTCCATGGCTTATTTCTTCAGTATCACGCTCATGCCGGGCCGCAGACCTTCCGTTTCTTCTTGCGGGGCGGCTCTCACCTCGAATGTCTTCAAGTCGAACTGCCCGGTGGTCTTGGTGGCTTTCCAGGCGGCGTAGGCGCCCAAGTCTTTCAGGTAGTATACTTTCAGGCGGATGTCGCGGTCCAAGGCGGGGACGTAGGCGTCGAACTCGCTGTCCATGCCCAATCCTTGCAACAGGTCTTCGCGGACGTTGAAGCTGACCCACATGTCTTCCAGGATGGCCACGTTCATGATGGGCGCGCCCGTGCCCACCAATTCGCCCACTTGGGGGAATATCTCGGACACTTCGCCGTCGGTTTGCGCCGTCAGAATGGTCTCTTGGATGTAGGACTCCACCTCGGCCACGGCTCCTTTGGCGCGCTCCACCAGGGCGGCGGCGGCGGCTTTGTCTTCGCGTTCGGCGCCGTTGCGTGCCATGTCATACTGCGCCTTGGCAGCTTTCTCCGTGGCTTGGGCGGCGTCGCGTTGGGCGGTGGCTTCGTCCAGTTTTTGCGCCGTCATCACGCCTTGGTCGCAGAGGTTCTTGACGCGCTGGTAGGATTTCTCGGCGATGATGCGCCCGGCTTGCGCCTTCTGCCAGATTTCGTAGGCGGCTTGCACTTGCTCGTGGCGGGCGCCTTTCAATGCTTTTTCGTTTTGCGCCTGGGCGGCGGCTTGGGCGGCGCGTGCCTGCTCCAGCTTGGCTTGTACGTCGGGCGCTTCGAGGATGGCCAGGGTGTCGCCGGCGCGGACGTGCTGTCCTTCCTTCACGCGGAATTCCAAGATGCGCCCCGGCACTTTGCTGGAGACGCGGTATTCGGTCACTTCGGCTTGTCCTTGCACGATTTCGGGTCCTTTGCGCAGGGCGAAGAAGCCTGCGACGGCTACGACGGCCACCACGCCCAGCAGGGTGAGGAAGGCCA